>JACRCJ010000057.1 GCA_016219075.1 Deltaproteobacteria bacterium
ATTAAAGGGAGTTTTTTTGGCGTCCCCGGAAAAGTCCCTATTTACAAGCGCTTACGGCCAAAAAACCTCGCGACAAGGGCGTCCGCGCATATGACGAAGATGGTGAAGGGGCCGAGGGACGCGAGATAGAGCCTGTGCTCGTATATGACATCTATGATCGGCACGACGCTTGAGGTCGGCGAGAGTATGATAAAGAACCAGAATATGAAGAACGAGACGAAAAGCCCGGCTCCTGGGGCCCCCCTTGAGCGCAAAAAGAGGTAGACCCCGATGGCCGTTATGCTAATGAGTATCAGAAGCGAGACGACCGGAGGCCAGACGGGCAGGTTCAAGACCGTCCCGCTGTTGAGGGACGGCGTTTTAAAGAGGCTTTTTGCCACCGGGAAGTCGTAGTCGAGGTTCTGGTTCACCGGTACCGCCAGAAGCGCCATGTAGTAGACGATCACATTGAACTGGGTATAGAGGTACTCCTTCGGGGTGATCGCCGTCTGGCTGAAACCGGCCGAAGGCCCCTCGTAGACGGGCTGGACATTCCTTTGCGCCGCCGGGGCCGCCGTATCCCTTTGCCCCTCCACGGAGGCCGGCGGCGACTTTATAAAGGCGTCGAGCCCGCCGAGAGGCTTTATCGTCACGAATAAAAAGTATACGAGAAGAACGCCGAGGACGCCGTAAAGCGGTATCCTTGAAAGGACCCCCCTCAGGCTCTTGCCGCTCACAAAGAATATGTCGATGAGCAGTATGACGGCCGGCATTGTGACCACGCTCTCCTTCGAGTAAAACCCGAGGATGTAGGCCGCGACGGTTGCCGAGTAGAGAGCCCCCCTTTTCAATGCCGTGGAGGCGTTTGAAGCCAGGACGAAGAAAAGGAGCGAGAGGATGTAAAAGAGGCTTGAGAGCGACTCCATCCTCTGGACTATGTAGGTGACGGCCTGGGTCTGGACCGGGTGCAGAGCGAAGAAGAGCGCCGAGAAAAACGCCACCCTTTTACTCCAGACCTCCCGCGCCCCGGCTCTTAGGAATATGTTGTAAAGAAGGAGGTAGGCGAAGACCGACGCCAGGACATGGACGGCGGTATTGAAGATGTGGTAGCCGACCACATCGTGCCCGCCCCAGGCGTAGTTCAGCGCGAATGAGGCCAAGCTTACGCCGCGGTTCTCCGTAAGGAGCGCCTTGATGTTGGAGAGGCTCTTGAGTCTGTCGTTTTCCACCACCTGCGGGAGATCGTCGAACTGGAACGCCGCGTGAAATGTGTTCGAGTAGACGATAAGTACGGCGGCCGTGATGACAACGGCCGCGGCAAGGTGGAACCATCTGCTTGAGTATATCCTCTCCATAACTACTTGCCGTCTTTTCCTTTCCCGCCGACATTTATCCCGGCCTCTCTGAGCGCTTCCTTAAGTAGAGTCACCTCCTGGGACAATATCTTGTTCTTCTCGTGGAATATGGAGATGACTACGGAGAAGTGGAGGCTTATGAGGAGGACGAACATGAACGCCACGAGGAAGAGAAGCGACGGGGGGTACGCCACGCCGAGTGAGACGGCGAGATAATCGAGTATCCCCTTTTTTACGGAGAGGATGAGGATAGCGACCGAACAGGCTATCCAGAGTACCGAGTACCTCTCCTTCAGGATCCCCAGGCGGATAAAGTTTATTATCAGCGCAAGGAGCACAACGGAGCCTATTATGGAGAATATCTGGAAATAATCCATGCCCTACCTCGAATCAGCCATAAAACCGGCCGCAGTCCCCGCCCGTACCCTCAGACCTTCTTGAGAAGGTCGACGAATATGGCCAAAAGGACCTTTACCATGTAGTAGACCGACCTTATCGGCGTGATGGAAGACCTGCCTCCTTCCCTCTCGCTCATCCTTACGGGGACTTCCATTATACTAAATCCCTTCTTGTGAAGCAACACGAGCGCCTCGACCTCTGGGTAGTCGTCCGGGTAGTGGCCCGCGAAAAAGTCTATGCACCTTCTGCCTGCCGCCCTGAAGCCCGAGGTCGTGTCCGTCACCCTCTCCCTGATTATGGCCGAGACGACATTTGAGAATATGGATATCCCGGCGGACCGCGCCAGAGACGGCTTGTATTCGCCGGCGCCCAGAAACCTGGAGCCCACGACAAGGTCGGCCCTGCCCTTTACCACCGGCTCTATGAGCTTTTCTATCTGGTCCGCCGGGTGCTGTCCGTCGGCATCGACCTGCACGGCTATCTCGTAGCCTTTCCTCGAGGCGTACTTGTAGCCGGTCTGCATCGTGGCGCCTATCCCCATGTTGTAGGGGTGGTTCAAGACCACGACACCCTCTTTTTCGGCTATCAGGGCCGTAGAGTCCGCGCTTCCGTCGTTTACGACTACGATATCGGCCACGGGGAGATGCTTTTTTACCGCGGACAAGACCCCTTGTATGCTGGCCTGCTCATTGAAAGCGGGGATTATTATGAGTATCTTAGGATCTTTCATCTTGGGTATCTATTCGGCAAAAAGCCTTTGGGACTTTATCATGTCGCTCTTTAGGAGACTGGCTTTTAAACACGACCAGGGGGGGGCGTATATTGCAACGATGGGAGGTCCTGCGAAAAGCTTTATTCGATGAAAACAACTGTGGGTCCGGACGCTGTGCGCCCCGCAGCCCGACAACCGGTCTTTCTTTGGTTACTTTCTTTTTTTCAAAAGGGGGGGACTCCAAGGCCTCCGCTCGTCGCTCCCGCTCCTCGCTCCGACCCGCGTTTGCTCGCTTACGGCACGCCTCCCGGCGTGCCTCTTCCTCGCATCCGCTCGGCCTCAATTCCTCGGCATCCTGCCTCGTCATCCCGGCCGCACGCCTTCACTTACGGACGCATCCTTGCGTCCTCTTCCTCGCTTATCGCTCGGCGTTCAGGCGTTGCGGCTTTCGCCGCCGCTCGCAAACTGTTCTCGTCCCGCCATCAGATATCAAACTGAAAAAAGCCAGCCTGAATGGCTGGTTTTTTTTCAGTTTGGTGCCGAAGGGGGGACTCGGTCTCCGCTCATCGACATCCTGTCTCTTCGCTCCGACTCCGGTCTTTCTCACTTACGGCTTCATCCTGAAGCCTCATCCTCGCTTACCGCTCGGCGTTCGAAAGCCGTTCGAGTCCCTCAACCCAAAACCGGTTTTTCTTTGGTTACTTTCTTTTTTTCCAAAAAGAAAGTAACTGGTGCCGAAGGGGGGACTCGAACCCCCACAGGCTTTCACCCACAAGAACCTGAATCTTGCGCGTCTACCAATTCCGCCACTTCGGCATTCCCTGCAAAGCCATGAGACCCCTGTCAACGGGGCCGTTTTCCCGTTCAATTAAACCTTGAAATAACCGCCGTTTCAGGCTATTATGAAAATCCTCCGCCATAAAAAGACGGAGAATTTTGACGGCAGGGAAAAATCATTTATATTTGCCCTCCTTGACCCAGCGCTTAAGCGACGGGGTCGCGGGGTGGCGCACCCATGCAAATCTAAACGGAGAGACCGGGAAGAACAAGACTGAAGTATCAACAAAAAATATTCGCACAGTAAAAAATTTAAGTCAAGGGAGTTTTTAATGAAGTTCTTTATAGACACGGCAAACATAGATGAGATAAAGAAGGCGGCCGGCTGGGGCCTCGTGGACGGGGTGACGACCAACCCCTCGCTTGTGGCCCGTGAAAAACGCTCTTTCAAGGAGATGATCGAGGAAATATGCTCGATAGTCGACGGCCCGGTGAGCGCCGAGGCCGTAAGCCTGGACGCCAAAGGGCTCATAAAAGAGGCCAGAGAGCTCTCGAAGATACACAAAAATATCGTAGTAAAGGTCCCGATGACCCTTGACGGCCTGCATGCCGTCAAGACCGTCTCCGCCGAAGGCATCAAGACCAATGTGACCCTCGTCTTCTCAGCGCTTCAGGCGCTTCTGGCGGCCAAGGCCGGCGCCACTTACGTGAGCCCCTTTGTAGGCAGGCTCGACGACATCTCTCACACCGGGATGGACCTCATCAGCCAGATACTCGACATCTACGACAACTACGGGTTTGCCTCAGAGGTGATAGTGGCGTCCATCAGGCACCCGATCCATGTGCTGGACAGCGCGGCGATGGGCGCCCATGTGGCCACCATCCCGTTCAAGGTCCTGGAACAGCTTTCAAAGCACCCGCTTACGGACGCCGGCATAAAGAAGTTTCTTGAAGACTGGGAGAAGGTGCCGAAATAACCGCGGCCGGGGCCGGACCATAAGCGGGACAACGATATTCAGAATGTATCTTTCGGACATGGCGGCCTCGCTGAAGAGGCCGCCGCACTCTCCTCTTGTACGCCCGTATTAAAATTCTCCGCCATGAATTGCGGAGAATTTTGATGGTACGGAAAAATCATTTATATTTGCCGCTCCTTGACCCAACGCTTAAGCTACGGGATTGCGGAGCGGCAGATCCATTCATGCTCGAAGGTTTTTTTATCACAACTTCCCAAAATACTCATGACCGCTCCGGGCCAGGGGCCCGGAGCGCCCAGGACCGTTAAGGATAAAGGCCTGTATGCCGGTTTTCAGCGGACGCGCAGCCACGGAGACGACAAAAGGCTCCTTCGAGCGCGTAATACCCGCCAAGGAGAATAAACTCCTCCGGTTTTCCTGTATAATCGTAGTAATGCTTCTGACGACCGGTGGGGTATCAGTCATCTCGTACCTCTACCACGGCAAGGCCGGGGACGACCTCTTCGGCAAGCTTTTGTGGCTCATATGCTGGTTCTTTATAGACTTCTACTTCCTCTATGCGCTCCTGTGGAACCTTGCCGGCAGGGAGATCATCAGGTTCGACGGCCACGAGCTGACCGTACGCTACGACATGGAAGGGTTCGGCAGGACCAGGAGGATCCCGGCCCGGTGCATCTCGGAGATAAGCGTTGAGAGGGCCAAAGGGCTTAACGAGATCTTCGGCATCTCCGGAGGCGCGGTCAAGGTCGTATGCGAGGACGAACCCAACTGGTTCGGGATAGACATCTCCGACGAAGAGGCGCTCGAAATAGTGGGAGAGCTTAAAAGACTTTTGAAAAGATAGGAGGCCGCGGGTGATAACTCATGTCGTATTGTTCAAGCTAAAGGACAGAAGCCCGGAGAACATCGACAAGGCGAAAAAAGTCCTCGAAGGCCTCTCCGGGATGGTGCCGGTATTGCGCCACCTGGAGGTCGGGGTCGATATCATAAAGTCCGAGAGGTCCTACGACATAGCGCTTACGACGAAGTTCGACTCGCTTGAAGACCTCGAAGAGTACCAGAACCACCCGTTCCATCTGGAGGTCGCCGGATACATGGCCGGGGTGAGAGAGGCGGCCATAGCGGTCGATTACGAATCATAAGGCTTCTTGAGAGAAACTTTTTATAAAAAGGTACTGGCGTACGGCGAATAACAGACGAGAGCCGTTTTGCCGAACCGATTGCAGTAGGCGGACAGGTCGTTTTAAATCCGCCGACCGCATGGTCCTCTCAAACTCTTTATGAACCTCAAACAACCTATGTTATTAGATGTTTTGTATTGTTTTTAACAAAACACCAGGGGCATTGCGTAGCGAGCATAAAGGAAAGTGAGCGAGCAAGCCTCTGTATTTATTGCGCGCGAGCTTGACAGCGAGCCGAGCAATAGCCCCGAGGCGCGCGCCAGCGCGCAAAAAGGCCTTTTGTAAAGCGCGGAAAGCTGCGGGGTATTTACCCGAAGGGAAATAAAACAAAAAGGAAAAACTAATTTGGAAGAATCGCAGAAAAAGATACTGGACCTGATGAAGGAGGGGGCGTACAAGCCCATGTCCTTCAAGGAGCTCCTCCATCTCTTTGATGTCAGGAAGGACAAAAGAGACAGGTTCAAGCGCATGGTGAAGGAGATGGTCTCGGAAGGGACCCTTGTAAAGATAAGGGGCGGCAGATACGGCCTGCCCTCCAAGATGAACCTTTTGACGGGCGAGCTTATCTGCCATCCCGACGGCTTCGGTTTCGTCAGGCCCGAAGAGGGCGGAGAGGACATATTCATAAACCCGAGAAAACTCGGCGGCGCGATGCACGGCGATCTGGTCGTGGCGCGCGTGGAGGGCTACAAGGACAGGGGCAGGCGCGAGGGTAAGGTGATACGGGTCGTAAAACGGGCCCACAAGGTAGTGACGGGGAGGTTCGAGCGGGGGAAGGGCTTCGGGGTCGTCGTCCCGTCGGATGAGAGGATACTTGAGCGCATAGTGATACCCCCGAGGGAGACCAGGGGCGCGGTCGAGGGGACGATAGTCACGGTGGAGATCACAAGGTGGCCCGGGCGCGACACCGTCCCGGCGGGAAAGATACTTGAGGTCCTGGGCGACCCG
>JACRCJ010000308.1 GCA_016219075.1 Deltaproteobacteria bacterium
CGCCTTGATATCCACTATGTCAGACGATGTCCCGATGCTGGCGTTGACCTTGGTCCTCAAGCCCATGCCTACTCCGACGGCTTTTGCCTTCCTGACCTTGCTCCTCAGTATGACGGCCTTCCCTTCGGCCACCGTCTGCCTTACATACTCCGCCGTCACCGACTCGGAAGCGGCGGCCTCCTCCATCTCTTTCGTTACAACGCCCTTCCTCGCGCACTCGATCTGCGTCATCTTTCCCCCCTCTGTTTTTTAGGATTATCCGCCCGATGGCGTTGATGGAAAAGTCCCGGATGAAGAGCGGTATGGCTTTAAACATACCTTTTTAAACCGCGTCTAATCCTTTCGCCCGCCGGACCCGGCGCACCTTTTGACGAACCCCTCCGCAAAAGAAGGGTCGCTCGCGAAATGCAGGTGGACGTAGCTGGCGAGCGTATTTTTAAAAGTGTACCCTTCAGAGACCTCCGTGCCAGCCGGAGTGGTGAAGCGGAAACCCCTCTTTATCCCCGGAGGTACCTTTGAAATCTCGGAGTAGTGGAACTCGTGGCCCCGTACCGCGCCCTTTGACGCAAACGGAGAGTCCCCGGTAAGCCGCACCTCCCGGTAGCCGAGGGCCTTTCTCTTCTTCAACATCCTCGAAGTCCACGGGAAAACACCGGCGGCCTTGAACGCTTTGCCTTCCGTCTCAATCCTCTTGCCGAGGTACATGAGCCCGCCGCACTCCGCGAATACCGGCATCCCCTCTTTCGCCTTCCTGAGTATCTCGCCCCTCAACTCCCCGTTGGCCTCCAGCTCCTTTGCGTAAAGCTCCGGGTAGCCGCCCCCGATATATACTCCGCTTGTCCCGGCAGGGAGCTTCTTATCCTTGATGGGACTGAAAAAAACGGTCTCGGCGCCGAAAGACCTCAAGACATCGAGGTTCTCCTCGTAATAAAAACAGAACGCCCTGTCAAGGGCCACGGCCACCCTCACCGCTTTTCCCGACGGCTTCTTTACAGGCCCGGCCTTGACCCTCACCGCTGGCAAAGACCCGGTGAGGCCGTCGATATCGACCGACCTCTCTGCAAGCGTAACGGCCCTTCTTGCAAACCGCCTCCACTCGCCTCTGCCCATGTCACCGGCCGTCGTAAGACCAAGGTGCCTCTCCGGCATCGTAAGCTCATCGTCCTTCGGCAGATACCCGAGGACTCTGACCTTTGAGCCTTTGGGGCCTTTTTGTATCGAGTCCTTCAATATCCGGAAGTGCCTGTCGCTCCCCACCCTGTTGAAGACAACCCACTTTATCTTCACAGCCGGGTCGTAAGACTCAAAACCCAATACGGCCGCCCCGGCGCTCCTCGCGGTCTTCTCGGCGTTCACGACAAGGAGCACCGGGATATTCAATGTCTTCGCGATGTGCGCTGTCGACCCCTCGTCGCTTACCCCGTCCTTGCCGTCAAAGAGCCCCATCACGCCCTCGATCACCCCGACATCGGCCCCGCACATCTGCCTTCCGAAGGTCCTTGCCACGCCCGCTACGCCCATCATCCAGGTGTCCAGGTTGTAAGACGGCCTCTTTAATAACTCCCTGTGATGCCCCGGGTCTATATAGTCAGGGCCGGCCTTGAACGGCTGGACAACAAGACCCCTCCGCCTTAACGCCCCCATCAACGCGAGCGTCAACACCGTCTTCCCCGCCGAACTGTTCGTCCCGGCCACTATAAACGCTGACGCCCTCTTCTTCATAACCCGCCTTCTCAAATAATACCGGCAGATTGCCGGGGAAGCCTCTCTGGGGGGAACTTTCTGTAGAAAGGTCCCCCCAGACCCCCTTCAAAGACTTTTAGTTCCTCCTGGGCGGGACCCCAAAAAAACAGGTAGGGGTCCCGCCCAGGAGGAAGGACTATAAGTTTTTGGAAAGAGTTTGAGAGAACCTTTTTACAAAAAGGTTCTCTCAAGAACCTCTCCCGGCACCTTGTCAGTATATCTTGGTCTCCTGCATATCCTGGTTTGGGCCGCCGTTGAGGAGTTTTACCACTTCCGCTCCGTCGTCGAAGTAGTCGATGATGTTCAGGCAGCCGTAGTCCTGTTCGATCCTGAAGAAGTTTTCTATGGGCAGGCCCATTGCCTCGGCGAGTATCACTCTGTTGACCCCGCCGTGCGCGACGATGCAGAGTTTTTTTCCGCGGTGTCTTTCTATTATCTCTTTGAGGGCGGGCAACACGCGTTCTCTCAAGTCCAGGAGGCTTTCTCCTCCCTTGACCTTGCCGGTGGCGAGGTCCTTGAACCTGAAGCCCGCCTCTTCCGGGAACCTCTCGGAGGCCTCTTCGCGCGTGAGACCCTCCCACCTGCCGAGGTGGAGTTCCCTCAGGGCGTGCACCTTTACGGGTTCTATGCCGAGGTCTTTACTTATGATGCGCGCGCCCTTTACAGCCCTCTGAAGGTCGCTTGAGTACATCGCCTCTATGGGGTGGGTCGAGAGAAAGTCCGCGAGCCGGTTCATCTGGAGAACGCCCGTGGGGGTTATGTCCACATCGGAGTGCCCGTTATAGCGGTACTCGTGGTGGTTTACGACCTGACCGTGCCTGATAAGATAGACCCGTGTTGCTTCCATGAGCTCCTCCTTAAACCCCGTACGAAAGAACGCTTGCCGCGGCACGGACGGCAAGGAGAAAGAAAAGCTCCGCCACCTCGCTCTGGAACCCGAAGACATCCCCGGTCACTCCGCCGATCTTCCTTTTGAAAAAGAGGGTGCAGAGAAATACCAAAACTCCGGCGGCGGCGAGTATAACGAGCGACAAAAGCCCTAAGAAGACGATTAAGAGCGCGGCCGTAACCAGAGTCGCCGCGATAAGAGTCGAATAAGAGTTCGCGGCGAAGGCCTCCCCGAGCCCGCCCTCTTTTCTGGCGTAAGGCGCCCAGCACGCCATCGGCACCATCGCCCACCGCCCGACTACCGGGAAGAGGAAGATTGCC
>JACRCJ010000309.1 GCA_016219075.1 Deltaproteobacteria bacterium
AAGGTCAAAGAACTCCTCGAAAAAGAGAAGGGGACGGTCTACAAGGACCCTGGAGGCCGCACGAAGGTCTGCCTCGTATACCCGAACGCCTATTCGCTCGGGATGACGAACCTCGGGTTCCAGACGGTCTATCACCTCTTCAACTCGCTTGAACGCGTTGTATGCGAAAGGGCGTTCCTCCCGTCGAAAGAGGACCTCGAGGAGCACGCAAGGACAGATACCCGGCTCTTCTCCTACGAATCCCAGACACCTTTGAAGGACTTCGACATCGTCGCGTTTTCAATCCCGTTCGAGGAGGACTATGTAAATGTCCCCCGGATACTCGGCCTCTCGGGGGTCCCGGTCTACTCCGGCCACAGGGGATCAAGGCCGCTGGTAGTCGGCGGAGGGGTGGCGCTTTCACTCAACCCGGAGCCAGTGGCCGATTTTTTCGACCTCTTCCTCCTCGGCGAGGGCGAGGGGTCGCTCTCTCCCTTCATGGAACTCTATGAAAAGGCGCTGAGGGACGGGCTTGATAAAAAAGAATCCCTGAGGCTCTTCGATTCGTTAGCGTGGGCCTATGTGCCGTCGCTTTACGAGTTCGTCTACGACAACGGACGGATAAAAGAGGTAAGGAGGGCTGAGGGCGCCAAGGAAAAGGTCGTCGCGGCCAAGAACTTCGACCTCTCCGGCTACGAGATACCGGAGAACTTCATCCAGACGCCGGAGAGCGAGTTCAGGGATACTTCCCTCATGGAGCTTGAGAGGGGGTGCCCGAGGGGGTGCAGGTTCTGCGCCGCCGGGTTTCTGTATCTGCCTCCGAGGTACAGAGACCTCGACAAGGTCAAAGAGGCCGTGAAAAAAGGGGTCGCCTCAACCGGCAAAGTGGGCCTCATCGGCACGGCCGTCTCCGAGTACCCCGGGATAAAAGAGGTCTTAAGCTACGGGGCCGGACTGAAAGGCGTGATGACGCTGTCATCACTGAGGCTCGACAAGCTCGACGCCAAGTTCCTCGGGTTATTGAAAGAAGGCGGGTACAGGACGATAACGCTGGCCCCGGAGGCCGGGACCGAGCGGATGAGGGAGGTAGTGAACAAGGGGATAACGGATGAGGAGATAATGGAGTCGATACGGCTCCTGACCGAGGCCGGTTTCCTAAAACTCAGGCTTTACTTCATAGTCGGTTTTCCGACCGAGACGGATGAGGACGCCGATGGCGTAGTGGAGCTGACCAAAAGGATCAAAAAGGTGATGAAAAAAGGGGAGATAACCTTGAGCGTAAACCCCTTTATCCCCAAGCCCTTCACGCCCTTCCAGTGGTGCGCTTTTACCGACGCAGGGGTCGTGGAAAAGAGGCTTGCGATAATAAAGGAGGGGCTTAAAGGCGAGCGGGGCGTGATAGTCAAGGAGATGGGCGCGAAAGAGGCGTTCATTCAGGCGTACATAGCGAGGGCCGACCGCAGAGCCGCAGAAATCCTCGTCGAGGCCGGAGAGAACGGCTGGAAGAAGGCCTCGAAAAAAGCGGCCCGGCTCATGACCTCTTCGGTCTACAATGAGAGGGAAAAAGACGAGATACTCCCGTGGGACATTATCGACCACGGAGTGAAGAGAGAGTACCTCTGGAAAGAGTACCAGAAGGGTCTCGCCGGAAGGCTCACCCCGCCGTGCAACCTCGGGGTCTGCTTCAGGTGCGGCGTCTGCCGCCCGGAGTTTTTCAGCTGACAGGACCAGGAGGTCAGCGGATTTAAAGCGGTTTTTATGCCGGGCAAGCTCATTCAGGCAAAATGTTTCGTAACCTCAATCCGCCGTCCATGTTAAAACTAAAACAAAAGGAAATACATTCAAGAGATGACAGACCATAGCATCAAGGATTTTCTTCCGCTTGTCAGAAAACCGAGCAGATACATCGGAGGCGAGGTCAACTCGGTAAAGAAGGACCTCTCGAAGGTCTCCCTCAAGTTCGCCCTCGGTTTCCCGGACGCGTACGAGGTCGGGATGAGCCATCTGGGCCTCCAGATACTCTACCAGATACTCAACTCCAGGGAGGAGATAGCCTGCGAGAGGGTCTACGCCCCGTGGACGGACATGGAGGAGCTGCTGAGGAAGAAATCCATGAGGCTTACCACCCTTGAGTCCTCCATCCCCTTAAACGCCCTCGACATAATGGGCTTTTCGCTCCAGTACGAACTCTCCTACACCAATATCCTGAACATGCTGGACCTCGGCGGGATAACGCTCCATGCCAGAGACAGGTTGAGAGAAGAGCCCTTCGTGATCGGAGGAGGCCCGGTGGCCTTCAACCCCGAGCCTGTGGCCGATTTCTTCGACGCTTTTCTATTGGGAGACGGCGAAGAGGCCGTTTTGGAGATAGCCGATGTTGTCAGGGACGGAAGAAAGAGGGGAGAGGAGCGGGTAGAGACATTAAAGAGGCTCGCCGCAATAGATGGCGTCTATGTGCCGTCTTTCTTCGAGGTCGAGTACAACCCGGACGGAACGGTAAGCCGCATCACCCCGCTCGTCGAAGGATACGAAAGGGTCACGAAGAGGGTGGTGGCCGACATAAACGGGGTGCCGCTTCCAACGAAACCCGTGATCCCGTTCATGGAGACGATACACGACAGGGTGAGCGTCGAGATTTCGAGGGGGTGCACTCGCGGGTGCAGGTTCTGCCAGGCCGGGTCGATCTACAGGCCCGTGAGGGAACGGACCCCGTCCAATATCGTAAAGATAATAAACGAGGCGCTGAAGAACACGGGCTACGACGAGGTATCGCTCCTGTCGTTGAGCACCGGCGACTATACTTTTATCGAGGAGCTTTTAACCGGGCTCATGGGAAGGTTCGCCGAAGAGAATATCGCCGTAAGCCTGCCGTCTTTAAGGGTGGGCACATTGAGCGCCAAAGTCGCCGGCGAGATAAAGAGGGTCAGAAAGACCGGCTTCACGCTCGCCCCCGAGGCCGGAAGCGAACGGCTCCGTCTCCTCATAAACAAGGGGATAAAGGAAGATGACCTCCTGGCGGCGGCAAAGGACATATTCACCCTCGGGTGGAAGTCAGTGAAGCTGTACTTCATGCTCGGGCTCCCTACCGAGACCGATGACGACCTCAGGGAGATAGTAAAGCTCGCCGAGTGCGTAAAGCTCATAGGCAGGAAGGCGACAGGCGGGCGCACCCCGCAGATAAATGTCAGCGTGGCGTCGTTCATCCCCAAGCCCTACACCCCGTTCCAGTGGGAACCGCAGATTACCCGCGAGGAGTGCGTAAGGAAACAGTCGCTTCTGAGGGGCAGGCTTGCTGCGCTGAACCTCGGTTTCAAGTGGCACGAGCCCCGGATGAGCATCCTCGAGGGGGTATTCGCGAGGGGCGACAGGCGCCTGTCCGCGGTACTCTTAAGGGCGTTTCGGAAAGGGTGCAGGTTCGACGGCTGGAGCGAGTGCTTCGACTACTCCCTCTGGGACGCCGCGTTCAGCGAAGCCGGGCTGTCAACTGAGTTCTATACTGAAAGGAGGAGGCCCTTCGGCGAGGTCTTCCCGTGGGACCACCTGAACCCCGGAGTGACGAAACCGTTCCTTCAAAAGGAATTCCAAAGGGCGCTTGAACTCGCCCGCACCGAGGACTGCAAGGTCGATCTCTGCACTGCTTGCGGGGTGTGCGACCACAAGGTGGTCAAGAACAGGGCGGCCGGGGTCATGGACGCCTTTAAGGAGCCGTCCGTGAGGGCGAAGGGGTCTGCAGGCCCCCACTACAAGGTGAGGCTCAGGTTCTCAAAGACCGGGGCCGTGAGGTTTTTAAGCCACCTCGAGCTTGTAAGCGTGATGACGAGGGCCGTAAAGAGGGCGGGTCTGCCGCTCAGGTACTCACAGGGGTTCCACCCGCTCCCGAAGGTCTCCTTCTCCTCTTCGCTCCCGGTGGGCCTCGAAAGCCTCGAGGAGTACATGGACATGGAGCTCGACTTCGACGGCGGGATGGTGTCTCCGGGGGCGGTCGTCGAGAGGCTCAACGCCGAGCTCCCCGAGGGGCTTAAGTTTCTCGGCGGCGAAGCAATACCCTTGAAACTTGCCCAACCCTCTGCTATGATTAACGAGTATTTGATATTCCTGAAAAACGGCCCCGCGGGGTTGAATATAGAACCGCAAAAAATTGATGGGATTTTAAGGGATTTTCTTAACAAGGCTTCCGTAGTAATACGCATCCAGAAGGAGGACAAGGTCACGGAGGTAGACTTGAGACCGCAGGTCTCGGAGCTGGTCCACGCCGGGGACTCCACGCTCAGGCTGGTCCTTAAAAGGGGCCAGGGAGCGAACGCGAGACCCCACGACGTGGTCGCGTGCCTGCTCGGCCTCCCCCGTGAGGATGCGTCCCTCATCCCCATCCTTAAAGTAAAAGCCGTTCAATGAACCCTCTTCGGGCCTCGTGCCCGTGAGTTTCATGAAAAAACACCTCTATCGGAAGTAACCGGAGAGCAGCCGGTCATTGCCATGGTCTGGCGCCCGCGGCGCGGGTACAGGGCCATGGAGCAGGCAGAGCCGCAATAAAACACCGGTTTCTTTTCCAAGGACAAAAACACCTGATGAAGAGCAATAAGACAGAGATTTTGATAAACGCCAACCCTTTCGAAAGGCGCGTGGCGCTTATCGAACAGGGCCGCCTCGTGGAGTTTTACGTGGAGAGGGGCAAGGACAGGGGACTGACCGGAAACGTCTACAAGGGCAAGGTCGTCAGGGTGCTTCCGGGCATGCAGTCGGCCTTCGTCGAGATAGGGCTTTCAAGGACCTCCTTCCTCCATGTCTCTGACATACAGGAGTCGTTCGAGGACCTCGACGAGGGAGAGGAAGAGAAAGAGAGGGGCAGGCGCAGGGCCCCTCAGGTCCGCATACAGGATATCATAAAAGAGGGGCAGGAGGTGATGGTCCAGGTCGCCAAGGAGCCGATAGGCACCAAGGGCGCGCGCGTCACATCCTACATATCGCTTCCCGGCAGATACCTGGTCTTCATGCCGACCTACGAAAAGGTCGCCATCTCAAGGAGGATATCGAGCGACAAGGAGAGAAGAAGGCTCCGGGACATCGTCTCGAACCTCCGTACCGACGGATACGGTTTTATCATAAGGACGGTATGCGAGGGGATGCCCAGGGAGGACATCCAGGCCGACATGTATTATCTCGAGAAGCTCTGGCGCTCGATACTCAAGAAAAAGGAAGAGGTCAGGACGCCGGGCATCCTGTACGAGGAGCTTGACCTGACTCTAAGGACGCTGCGCGACCTCTTCAGCCATGACATCGAGCGGGTCGTCATAAACTCGAAGGAAGAGTACGACAGGGTCGTGAAGTTCGTCGACGAGTTCATGCCCGCGCTCTCGGGAAGGGTGGAGCTTTACGAGGGCAAGGAGGACATCTTCGACGCCCACGGCATAGAGATAGAGCTCTCGGACGCCCTTGAAAAGAAGGTCTGGCTCAGAAGCGGCGGCCACATCGTGATAGACCAGATGGAGGCCCTGACGGCCATCGATGTCAATACGGGCAAGTATGTCGGCAAGAAGAGCTCGGATGAGACCATAGTAAAGACGAACCTCGAAGCGGTAAAAGAGGTCGTCTACCAGTTGAGGCTCCGTAACATCGGCGGCATCATAGTCATAGACTTTATCGACATGTCGAGGACCTCGGACAGGGAGAAGGTCTACAACGCCCTTAAAGAGGCTCTCAAGTTCGACAAGGCGCGCACCAATATACTTAAGATCTCTGAGCTCGGCATAGTCGAGATGACGAGGAAAAGGGTGAGGGAGAACCTCGCCCAGTCGCTCTGCGAGCCGTGCCCGTACTGCGAGGGCAACGGGCTCGTCAAGGCCCGGGACACCATAGTCATGGACATATACAGGGAGCTTGTAAGGGAGCTGCCGAACAGGAAGAAGAAGGCCACGCTCTATGTGAGCCCCTCGATAGCCGAGACCTTATCTACCGACACCGCGGTGTTGCTGGACCTTGAGAAGAGGTTCGGTAAAAAGGTGATAGTAAAACCAGTTGAGAGGTTCCACCAGGAACGCTACGAGATAATGTAGCGCCGCAATGTCTTCCAGCCATGCCCCTGACCGGGCTTTTTTCAAAGCAAAACCATTGACAGACCCCCGGACGGCGGCGGATGAAAGACATATCCTTTATACTGAGCATTCTCGGGGTGCTCCTCATCATCGAGGGTATCCCGTACTTCGGCTTTCCGAATAAGGTTAAAGAGTGGGCCCTTGCGATCCAGGAGGTCCCGGACAGGAGCTTGAGGCTCCTCGGGCTTGTAATAATGGCGGCCGGGCTTATAATACTCTACTTCGTAAGTATCTTTTAACCCCAAAGCGGACCTGACATGAAAACGCGGCCTCTCCTGATAACCCTGATGGTACTCTGTCTTACGCTTTCTGCGGTCTCTACGGGGTCCGCGGCTGGCCGCAGTATCCGGGTCCTTGTCTTAAAGGGAGAGTCCTTTTTGATCGTTACGGGGGCAGGGGAGACTCCGGTCGAGATAAAGGCGGAAGACGGCAAGGCCGCGTCGGTCAACGGGAAAAAAGCGGCGTGGCCGCTCAAACTCTCCCCCGCGGGAGAGTTCCTCTACATAAACGGCAGGCCCTACAGGGGGTCTGCCGAGGTTGCCGGGACAAGAGAGGGGCTCAGGGTCATAAACGAGCTATCGCTTGAGTCCTACATCGCGGGCGTCATAAATAACGAGATATCCTCAAAGTGGCCCGTCGAGGCCGTAAAGGCGCAGGCGGTCGTGGCGCGCACATACGCCGTACACCAGATGAACAACCGGACGGACACCCCCTATGACATAGAGGGCACGGTCATGGGCCAGGTCTACAGAGGCGCCGCCGCGGAAGATGAGGCCGCCACGAAGGCGGTAGCCGATACGGCCGGAGAGATACTTACATTCGCCGGAGAGCCCGCGTTGACGGTCTACCACTCCAACGCCGGGGGCATGACGGATTCGTCAAGGGAGATATGGGCCGAGTACTACCCGTACCTTCTCTCCGTTACCAGCCCGTTTGACAAAGACGCGCCGAGGTACGCCTGGGAGTTTGCCGTGCCGGTCCTCTCGCTTAAGGCCCTTCTTGCCGGTGCCGGCTACGAGATAGGCGAGCTGCTTGATATAAAGTGCGACGAGATGACCGCCGCCGGAAGGGTCAAAAGCCTCGTCATAAGCGGCTCCTCCGGGAGCGGGGTAAGGCTAAGAGGCGAGGACTTGAGAAAACTCATCGGCTACAGCTACCTGAGGTCCTCGCTCTTCAGCGCTGAGAAAAAGGGGGGGCTTTTCGTCTTCAGGGGCAGGGGCTCGGGCCACGGCGTGGGGATGAGCCAGTGGGGCGCGAAGGGGATGGCCGAGAGCGGTTTTTCCTACGCCGAGATACTGAAACACTATTACCGGGGCACCGTGCTTAAAAAGGCTTACTGAGGGGCTTCAGGAAGAACCGCCACCGTTTAAAATTAAAAAATCAAAAAAACCACCGGACGGCGGGTTTCGCGCCGTCATAGTTTTTTATGGAACTTAAAGACTTCGAATTCGACCTGCCTGAAGCGCTCATCGCCCAGCGCCCCTTGAGCGAAAGGGACGCTTCGCGCCTGATGGTCTTGAAGCGCTCTACGGGAGAGACTATTCACACGGAGTTTTGCCGGGTCGCGGAGTATCTGAAGGAAGGCGACCTTCTTGTAATAAACGACACGAAGGTTCTGCCCGCGAGGCTGTTGGGGACAAAGGCCACGGGCGGCCATGTCGAGGTATTGCTCGTAGAGAGGCTCTCCGGGGACGGTAAAGAACTCTGGAGATGCCTCATAAAAAACTCAAAAGGCCTGAAATCCGGCTCTACGCTCAGCTTCGACAAGGGCGAGAGGGCCGAAATCGTCTCGGCTGAAGACGACGGGTTCTGGAAGGCGGGGTTCGGGGAAGGGTTCTCGGAGAGGCTTGAAAGCATCGGCAGGGTCCCGCTCCCTCCGTATATAAGAAGGGAAGCCGAAAAGGACGACAGCGTTCGGTACCAGACTGTCTTCGCGGGCAACTCCGGCGCGGTGGCGGCCCCCACGGCCGGGCTTCACTTTACCGAAAGGCTCCTTGAAGAGATAAAAAAGAAGGGCGTTGATGTACGCCGGATAACGCTTCATACCGGGCCGGGGACCTTCATGCCCGTAAG
>JACRCJ010000311.1 GCA_016219075.1 Deltaproteobacteria bacterium
CGCTCGCGGGCTCTGTTGATAGCCGGGTCTCGCGCAATGGATGGTCGTAAATCCCGCCAGGTCCGGAAGGAAGCAACGGTAGCGACTTTTATCCATGTGCCGCGAGGGTGCCTGGCTATCAACAGAGTCCGCGAGTCCCAATCCTTTTGTATGCGTTGACGATTTCCGTTTTTCACTCCAAACAGCGCGGCAGAGTTGAAAAAGCATGTCCAGCTACCTTGTAATAGCAAGAAAGTGGAGGCCGGCTCTCTTCGAGGAGATAGTAGGCCAGACACATGTGACAAGGACCCTGAGGAACGCCGTATCTTCAGGGAGGATAGCGCACGCGTACCTCTTTTCCGGCCCCAGGGGCGTTGGAAAGACCACTGCCGCCAGGATCCTCGCCAAGAGCCTCAACTGCGTACTCGGCCCCACCCCTACCCCGTGCAACGCATGCGAGAACTGCAAGGGGATCACATCCGGGTCTTCCGTCGATGTCTTCGAGATAGACGGGGCCTCCAACACCGGGGTCGATAATGTCAGGGACCTCCGGGAGAGCGTCAGGTACATGCCCACGCAGGGCAAGTACAAGGTCTATATAATAGACGAAGTCCACATGCTCTCGACCCCCGCCTTCAACGCCCTTTTAAAGACCCTCGAAGAGCCGCCCCCGCACGCGGTCTTCATATTCGCCACCACCGAAGTCCACAAGATCCCGGCCACGATACTTTCGCGCTGCCAGCGGTTCGATTTCAAAAGGATCCCTTTCAAGGAACTCCAGCAGCACCTCAAAAAGATCGTCACCGAAGAGGGGGTACCCTTCGAGGAGAAGGCCGTCTTCACGATAGCCAGGGAGGCTGACGGGTCTTTAAGGGACGGCCAAAGCCTTCTTGAGCAGGTACTGGCTTTTGCCGGGGGGCTGCTTAGGGACTCGGATGTAACCGAGGCGCTCGGTCTTATGGACAGGTCTGTCCTTTATGAGATCTCGGACGCCATCATAAGGAAGGACGGGGCGGCCTGTCTGAATATTGTTGAAAAGATATACAATTTTGGTTATGATTTAAAGAGGGCCTGTAGCGACCTCCTGGAGCACATACGGGACTTAACCGTGGTGAAAGTCACGGGGGAAGCGGCGCTTCTGGACCTTCCGGACAGCGAACTTGAGCGCCTCGCCGGGCTGGCCGGGGGTGTGGGGGTGGAGCGGCTCCATATGCTTTTTTCAATAATATCGCGGGGTTATGAAGAGGTGTCAAGGAGCTCTTCCCCGAGATACTCTTTCGAGATGGCCCTTTTAAGGGCGGTCCATTTAGACGGCACAGCCCCTGTAGGGGTTCTTCTGGAGCGTCTGGAGGCCCTTAAAGACAGGTCCGTGGCGGCTACTGCGTCCCCGGCGGCAAGGACCTCCGGGGCTTCACCGAAGGTCTACGAGGCAAGGACCCCGGAAGCGGCCTATGTGGTAAAGGAAACAAGGCCTGTTGAGGCGCGCCCTCCGGGGCAAACCGACGGGAGCGCTGACGGTCTTTTGGAATATTTAAAACAAAAGCTGCGCCCGCTCTCCGACGCCCTGGGGGCGGCCGGTATCGAGGTCTCAGGCTCCACGGTCGAGCTTACGGTGACAGCGGACAGGCAGCCTGTCCTTAAGATAAAGGATAAGCAGATCGAATCGGTCTGCTCCGAGTATTTGAAGAGGCCCGTCAGGGTGAAGATAAACGCCGCGGCCGGCGATACCGGGGCGGCGGACAAAAAAAAAGAGACAGACCCGCTGTTGACGGACGCCCTTAAGATACTCGGGGGCAGGGTCATAGAGGACCGGAGGAGGAGCAATGTCTAAGAATTTGGGAAATCTTATGAGGCAGGCCCAGAAGATGCAGGAGAAGATTGCCGAGATGCAAAAAGAGCTCGCCGCCAGGACCTGCGAAGCGTCTTCCGGAGGAGGCATGGTCACGGCAACGGTGAACGGGAGTCAGGAACTCGTATCCCTGAAGATAGACCGGTCGGTCGTGGACCCCGATGACATAGACATGCTTCAGGACCTGGTCACGGCCGCCGTGAACGAAGGCGTGAGAAGAAGCAAGCAGATGGTCTCGGAGGAGATGTCGAAACTCACCTCCGGGCTCGGCATGAACATACCGGGGCTTTTTTAGGTCCGCGCGGCAAGCCGGCCGTCCCGTTACCGATATCGAGACAGATGGGATATTCCTTATTATGCAATACGCCGAACCTATAGACAGACTCATAAAGGCCATAACACGGCTTCCGGGTATCGGCGAAAAGACGGCCACGCGGCTCGCGCTCTACATACTCAACGCAAAAGAGGAGTATGTGGGCGAGCTTGTGGAAAGCCTTCTCAATGTCAAGGAGAAGGTCGCCCTGTGCTCCAGCTGCATGACATTTTCGGATACCGACCCGTGCCCGATATGCTCGGACGCTGGAAGGGACGCCCTGACGGTATGCGTCGTCTCCGACTACAAGGACATGATGGCGCTTGAGGCGATGGGCGGATACAGGGGGACTTACCACATCCTGCACGGAAGCCTCGCTCCCCTCAAGGGGGTCGGGCCCGATGACCTGAAGATCAGGGAACTTGTCGACAGGGTGGAGAGAAACGGGGTCAAAGAGGTCATACTCGCCACGGGCTTCGACTCAGAGGGCGAGGCCACCAGCGCGTACCTCGCGAGGCTTCTGAAGCCCTATGAAGCAAGGCTTACCCGTATCGCCTCCGGAGTGCCCGTCGGAAGCTACGTGGAGTACATGGACGGGGCCACACTGGGGCGGGCCATGGAAGGACGCAAGGAAGTCTCCTGATGCCGGGGTTTTTTGGTCTAAAGTTTTTTTGATGCCCGGAACAACCTGGCGCAATGTTTTTCTGATAAAATATACCCCTCCGGGGGCAGTCGTGGCGGATGGTGTCTAAAGGGCACTTGGGGCTGCGGGACGCTAAAAAATGCGCCCTCCGGGGCAGAGAGAAGCAACGGGGCCGCAGGACATTAAAAAAGTGATCTCTCCGGGACATAAAGTCCCGGCGGGTTCGCAGAACGCTAAAAATGCGCCCACCGGGGCAGAG
>JACRCJ010000058.1 GCA_016219075.1 Deltaproteobacteria bacterium
ACCAGGCGAATACGATAAGCCGCAGAACGACGAAGAACGGCAGCGAAACGGCGAAAAGCCCCATGTACTGCGGCGGGAAAACCAGATCAAAGCGCAAAAGAAAGGAGAGATACAATGAAACGACTGTTATCAAAACATCCAGGAGGAGAAATAGCATGACCTTCTTAATCTTGGAGGGCTGGAGCAGGTTTTTGAGGAAGTCTCCCTGGGAAGTTCCGGTCTTCCTGGCCTGAACGTAGAAGGCTAAGAAACATACCGCAAACACTCCGGCAACCAGGCCCTGAAGGGCCTGGTTGCCCAGATAATAGGCGATTATGGATAAAACGCCGAAGACGAGCTGGATAGAGGCGTAAAGGAGCGATACCTTCCAATGAGGGATCTTCGATTCATTGCACAGATGCTGATACAGGTGGCTTCGGTGCGAAGCCATCAGGTTCTCCCTCTTTTTGATTCTGTCGAAGATCGTACGGAGCGCGTCCGCGTAGAAGGTGCAAAGAAACATGGCAAGGCAGACCAGTACGGCGAGGCTCGTAGACAACTGCACCGTGAGCGCGGCGAATATGAACCCGAGGAACAGGCTCCCGGTGTCTCCGAGGAAAACCTTCGCCCCCGGGATGTTAAAGGGCAGGAAGCCCAGGCATCCTCCTGTCAGCGCCACTCCCATAAGCGCGATATCCGGCCTTCCAGCGATAAAGTATGAAAAAAAGGAGAGGAGCGCGAACGCCACGGCCCCGGTCAGTCCCGCCATTCCGTTTATCCCGTCCATGAAGTTGTAGAAGTTTGCGGTGCTGGCGATAAAAACGGCCCAGAAGGTGAAAAGGGCCGCCGCCTGCGCAGACTCCGGAGGGCCAGCCCATAGAAGCACCATCAATGACGCGAGTGCGAGGTGGACGATAAGGCGCGACTTCGATGAAAACGAAAGACGGTCTTCGAGAAGGCCGAATAGCCCGAACGCCCCGCCCGTGAGCGCAAGAGGCCAGTTGCCTAATACCAGCGCCGAGGCGATGACGAAAAAGGCCCATACCCCCGCCCCTGCGCCCCTTGGTGTCGGAGAGCAGTGTGAGCTCCTTTCATTGGGCACGTCCACAAGCGTTAGCCTGTGGCCGAACCTGTAGATAAGGGCGCTGCCAAGTATTCCCGAAAAAAGCCCGCCAAGGCCAAGCGCGACGGCTGTCCACATATATTATAAAACCTTTTTTAGAAAGTAGATTGCCCGCGGGCTTGCCGCGACGTCATAGATAAATCCTCCCTTGATGGGGGAGGGTGAAAAAAAATTCACCTTCCCTTCAGTACTTCAACGTGTCTTATCCCGCCGGTTTTGATCGGCGGTTTTTCTCGTCTTTAAAAAAAGCTCGATCTCTCTTTCCACGCCCTCCGGGAAACTTAAGGGTTTGTACCCGAAGTCTTTTGCCGCGGCTGAGATGTCGACGTCCTTGTTCTCATTCAGCCTCAGTATCTGCTCCTCTGATATGGGGAACTTACCAGCCGCAGACCTGGCGGCCCTCGCGAGCCAAACCGAAAGGCTCATCGGCAGATGGACTTTTACAACCTTTCTACCGAGCTTTCGCGCTGTCACATCAATAAGCTCGTTGTGCGTAAGGGCGCAACGGCCACCGATGTCGTAGCTTTTATTGACGGCAGTGGGCGTATTCAACGATGCTATGACCGCCCCGGCGACGTCATCTATGTAGACAGGCTGCGTCAGGTTCTCACCCTTTCCGAAGACAGGGAAAAGCGGGTAGCGATGGAGGAAAGAGATGAGCCTGAAGATGTTCCTGTCTTTTGCCGTCCCGTAGACCATCGTGGGGCGAAGGACCGTGTAGGGGACCGATGAGTTCCTTATCAATTCTTCCGCGCTTCTTTTGTCCGAGGCCGAGCGGCTCGGGAGCCTCGTATATATGCCCGTAGACCCTATGTAGATTATCCTCTTGGGACGCGCTCCGCTATCGCTTGCCGCCTTAAGGATATTCCCGGCATAAACTATATATGAGGCATTGATGATGGCCTCAGCGCCCTCCAGCGCAGGCTTTATCGCCTCGCTATCTCCCAGGTCTCCCCTGAAAACCCTTATCCCGCGCTCCCGCAGGCTGTTTGAAGATATGTCCCTCCTTACAAAAGCGCGGACACTGTGGCCAAGCGCCCCGAGCCTTTCGACGAGGCTTGCCCCGATATTGCCCGAGGCTCCAAAAACAAGTATGTTCATGCCAGCCGGACCGCCTCTTTAAGGACCTTTTCCATCTTATCCGCGATTGAGCGCCTTGAGTAATGCGCCGTGACGTACTGCCTGCCGAGCGCCCCGAGGCGCTTGCCCCTTTCCTGGTCGTTGTAAAGCGCCGTGATAGCCTCGGCCAGCTGGGCGGGGTCTTCCGGCTCAACGCACAGTCCGGCCCCGGCCTCTTTCAAAATGCCTCGTGACTCCCCGAAGCCTGCCAGGACGACCGGCAGTGAGCACGCCATATAGCAGAACATCTTCACCAGTATGATCCCGTTGCAAAAAGGCAGGTTCCTCAGCGTAGCCAGGCCCGTATGGGAATGGCTGAGAAACCTTGCCAGAGATTCGACCGGCTGTTCATTGACGAAATGTATGTTTTCAAGCCCGCGGCTTTCGGCCTCGGCTTTAAGCTCCTTTTTTTTAACCCCGTCGCCGATGAAGACAAAGGCGATATCCCTTTGCCCCGACAGTATGGATGCGGCCCTGGCTACATAGGCAGGGCCGTGCTGGATCCCTATTACACCGGCATAGACGACAATGAATTTGCCGCCCAACCCGAGGCTTTCATAAGGGTTCGGGCCTTGTTCCGCCAAATCGAATACGTCTGTATTTACCCCGTTAGTAATGAGACGGACCTTCCACTCAGGGGTTTTCCTTGCGATAAGGCTGTCAAGGATCCCGCGGGTCACGACAGTGACACGGTCGCTTTTTTTGTAGAAAAACATCTCCAGCCGAGTAAGCGCCCTGGTGAGAAAAGACTCTTTCAACTCTCCGAGGTCGATTGCGGCCTGCGGCCATAGGTCGCGGACATCGAGGACCAACGGCCTTCTCATCACGAATTTGTATATAAGCCCTGTGGCGGATAGGAAAAGCGGCGGGATGCTCAGCAAGATGACGTCAGGCCGCCTTACGAAAACAAACCCGAGGAGCGCGCAGACGGCAAAGGAAAGATAGTTTGCCAACCGAGTTATCAGCGTCTTTTTGGGGCTTGCGAACACATAGGTCCTTATGACGTCCGCTCCGTCGTGCTTTTCCCTGCAGACTATCCTTCTTTTGTAGCCTTTGTGTACGGCCCCGCCCGGATGGTTCGGCAGGGCCGTAATGACCTGGACGGCGTGCCCTTTCTCTGTAAGAAACCGGACGAACTCACGGGCCCGTTCAGGCGCGGCCCCGGTCTCAGGAGGGTAGTATTGGGTTATGAAAAGGATATTCATCACGCAAGGGCTACCTGTTCTTTCCTTTTCCTGAGGGACTCAAGGGCTGCGAGCTGGACCTTTGTGGACTGCCTTTTTTTTTGCAGGTCCAGGACTATCTCGTTAAGCTCGGCGCATATCACCTCAGCAGCGGCGTCGCCCCTCTCGGCCCTTTTTATGAGAGGGTAGACGGTCTCCGGCAGATAGACGTAAGCGGCGAACATCTTTTTAAAGCCGGACAGCTCCTGCCTGCTTATGCCGGGCAGGCTCAATACGGAGTCGCAAAAGTCATGGAAAGGTGTCTCGTCATTGAAGTCAGCCGGTATGAAGTTCCCGCTCAGGCTCATGCCGTGGATGGCGGTCTTACGGTACGGGAACAGCAGGAATGCCGTCACCGAATCCGGGTCCGCCTTTCTATTGAGGGAAACAGTGTCAAAGAGCGTCTCGCGCGTCTCATGGGGGATCCCGATGAGGTTGTAGGCCGAAGACCTTATGCACACGTCCCTCAGGTTCCGGAAAGCCGTTATTATCTGATCATCAGTCATCTTTCGCCCGAGCACCTTTTCACGAAGTTCAGGGTTGCCGTGCTCTATTCCGATTGATGCGGCAGTGCACCCCATGTCCATGAGGATGCGCGTCTTTTCAACCGTCAGGCCGTCCGGCCTGGTGGTTATGAAAAACGGCAGGCCGATCTCCTTCCTGTACGCGTCGGAGAATTCCCTTATCTTCTCTTCCGGAAAAAGAAGAAAGGTCTCGTCGACGAACCTGATGATGTCGAGGTCGTATTTCTGTTTGAGGAACTTAAGGTCGCTTATGACTTTGGACAAGCTCCTTCTTCTGTTGTAGCGCCTCTGGCCCATGGTCTTTTTTTGCAGGAATTCGTTTATGCAATAGGTGCACCTGTAGGGGCACCCCCTTTGCGTCTCGTAGCTCGCTATCCTGTATACCCCTGTAAGATAGGGCTGATAGAAGTACCTGTCGTCGAAGACATCCATGTCCGGGCAGGGGTTCTCGTCCAGGTCAGACAGCGGCGGCGGGTCGTTTTTGATAATCCCCTGCGCCGTCTTCACGTACAGCCCGGGGATCTTCGTATGATCTTTGCCTGCCTCCAGCCTTTCGAGAAGGCTCATAAAAGGGCCTTCGCCGTCGCCGGTGCAGGCGATATCAAAGCATTGGTGTGAGACAAGCATCTCCTCGGCGGCCACATGGGCGTGCGGCCCGCCTGCGATGACGGGTATTTTCGAGGACTCTCCGGTGAGCGAATTCAGCAGGTCGCGGCCAAGCTCGAAAAATTGCGTCATAAGCGACATCGCTATGACGTCAGGCCTGAAGGAGTCTACTTTTCTTTGGAACTCGTCAGCCACCTCCTCAAACGTCTTTTCCCTGAAGTCCATGAGCTTTTCGAAATCGGTCGCCCCGATGTACTGCCCCTGTTTAACGGACTCCTGGGTGGTGTTCACGTAGCCTTTCCTTTTTATCCTGTAGAAGGTCGTGTCGAATAAGGCCGTCTCGTGGCCGTTTTTTTTCGCGAGCGCAGACAGTATGGATATGCCAAGCGGCACCCAATTCGCGTTTGTGTTGCAAGGCCAGACAAAAAGCACTCTCATCAGGGCCGCCCTCCGTCCAGGGCTTGTAGCAGATGGCCGTATGACTTTATCGTGGAGATATCCTTCAGGAACCTGGCCGGATTGCCGCCCACGACGTGGCAGTCCGGGACATCCTTCGTGACCACGCTCCCGGCCCCCACAAGGGCGCAGCACCCTATTACTACGCCGGGGAGTAAGGTGCTGTTCGCCCCGATTATGGCGTTTTTTTTCACATGGGCCCCCTTCAATTCCTTCTTCGCTCCGGGGGATGATGGGTACTTTGCGTTTGTGATGACTACGTTCGGGCCTATCCAGCACTCCTCTTCCAGCACAGTGAACTCCGGCACGAACACCTGGGTGTGTATCCTGACATTGCTGCCGATCCGTACGCGGTGCTCTATGACGGAAAGCGTCCCGATGCTTACATTGTCGCCAATCTCGTTCAGTTCCCTGATGTTGGCCTTGTTCCCTGTCTGGAAGTTTTCCCCGATCATGTTTCCCGCGTAAATAACCGTATGGGACCTGATGACGGCATTGCCGCCGATCACGGTCTTAAGCTCCGCCTTCCCGGACCCGGCAGGGGGAGCGCCTATTATGGCGTAGTCCTCTACAGTGCAGTTCGGCCCGAGCGTCACGTTCGGGTAGATTATCGCCCTGTCACTTATCATTGTTCACCCCCAGGCGGCACCTTTTAGGGGTAAAGCGCAGGAACACCTCCTTGCCGGTCTCCGCGGATTCGTAGATGGCGTTTATCAGCTCTACCGATTTGCGGCCTTCCAACCCGTCTATCAGGCCTTTGCGGTTGCTCTTAAGGCTTGCTATGACGTCCTGGAAAAACTCGGTATGGTTCCAGGCCGCGCCTTCGGGCACGCTGGAGAACCTGTCCCATACCTCTTTTTCCGTCCCGTCGGGCTCAGAGAAGCTCCACACCTTAAGCTCGTTCATGAAAAACCCGCCGACCTCGACCGTCCCTTTCTCTCCTAATATGCCGATCGAGCCTTCGAGGTCTTTTGGGCGGGTAGCCGTCGTCGCCTCTATGACTCCCAGCGCTCCGTTCCTGAACTTCAGCACAGCCACACCAGTGTCCTCGGCCTCTATGTTTACGAGCCGTGAAGCCGTTTTTGCCATCACGCTTTCTACCTCGCCCATCATCCATATCAGCATGTCGATGTGGTGGCTCGCCTGGTTGGTCAGGACTCCGCCGTCAAGCGCCCATGTGCCGCGCCAGGGCTTCTGGTTGTAGTAGGACTGGTCCCTGCACCATTTGACCCTGACAGAGCCCATGACAAGCTTGCCGAACCTGCCTTTTTCAAGGGCCTCCTTGACCTTGCGTATGGGAGGGTTGAAGCGGTTTTGCTGGACTACAAAGATCTTAAGCCCCCTCCCGTCGCACTCCTCCAGTATGCTGTCGATCTGCTCAAGCCTCAAGGCCAGGGGCTTTTCCACGACGAAGTGCCTGTTGAAACGAATAAGCTCCATTACGTTATTCGCATGGAGGCCCGAAGGCGTAAGTATCACCAGGACGTGCGGGTCTGCCTCCTTTATCATCAGGTCGATATCGCAGTACGTGCGCACCGGGTATTTCCTGGCGAATTCATTTAAGGCTTTGGGGTCGAGGTCGTACACCCCTGCCACTTCCGCCTCGCTGATTCTGCCGAGAGCGGTCATGTGCTTGTTGGCTATCACGCCGCATCCGATCAGGCCGAACCTTATTTTTTCTTCCGGTCTTATAGCCTTCATGCCCCTAAGCTCCCCTCTGTGCATACGGCGTTCTTGAGTTCTCTTACCACGCGCCCTGCCTGATCGTCGGTCATGTCCGCGTATATCGGAAGGCTGAGTATTTCGTCCTTGAGCGCATACGCCGCGGGGAAGTCCTGCGGCCTGTATCCCAGATGGGCGTATGCCTTAAGCAGCGGCAGCGGGGTGGGGTAATGGACCCCCGTGGAGATGCCCTTTTCCTTCAGCGACTTTCTCACGTTCTCCCTGTTGCGTACGCGGATAACGTAGAGATGATATACGTGCTCGGCACCCGGGAGGACGGACGGCGTTACGGCGATATCCTTCAATCCCTCGTCGTATATCCGGGCTATCTCCTGTCTGCGCTTTGTCCATCGTTCCAGGTGTTTGAGCTTCACGTCGAGGATTGCGGCCTGAAGCCCGTCAAGCCTGCTGTTTACGCCCTCGAAGACATGGTCGTACTTGTCTATCCTGCCGTGGTTGGCGTACATCCTTGCCCTCGCCGCAAGGGCGTCGTCGTTGGTGACTATCGCTCCCGCGTCACCGTAGGCCCCGAGGTTTTTTCCGGGAAAGAAACTGAAGCACGCGAAAGCCCCGAAAGTCCCGGCTGCCTGGCCTTTGTACGTTGCCCCGTGAGCCTGCGCCGCGTCTTCGACAACGTAAAGGCCGTGCCTTCTGGCTATCTCCATCAGGCCGTGCATATCGGCCATCTGTCCGTAGAGGTGCACCGGGATTATCGCCCTGGTCTTGCCTGTAATAGCCCCTTCAAGCCTTTTCAGGTCGATGTTGCAGGTCTTTTCGTCACAGTCTATGAACACGGGCCTTGCGCCGCTTAGCGTTATCGCCTCGGAGGTCGCTATGAATGAATTTGCGGCGGTTATCACCTCGTCTCCAGGGCCTATGCCCAGGGCCTTCAACGCGATGAAAAGCGCGTCCGTGCCGTTGCCGGCCCCTATGCAGTGCCTTACGCCGCAATATTGGGAGAAGTTCGATTCGAAGGACTTCACGAACCTGCCGCCGATGAATGAGGCAGTTGTTATCACTTCCCTTACGGCCGCGTCTATTTCACTTGAAATGCTCTCGTATTGAGTCTTGAGGTCGACAAAATCTATGTTCGTCGTCATCACGTTCAATCTCCTCGGCCGTGGTATTTTGTTCTTTTAACGATCTGGCAGCCAGACTAAGGGCATGTGGCACTTATAGTGTTTAAAGCCTGCCTGGAGCCCGGGCTTTCAAGTACAGGGTGTCCGTCTGCTGGAAAGGCGACTATACCGAGATGAAGTGGAGTGGAGCGGTTCCTGGGTGCGGGTCTGCTTCCCAAACTGGCGAATAACTGCCCTTAGTATCCTGAACATGCTTCATGAAACATGAGACCAAGGCTTGTTGCGGCGCCGTTAGGAGCCGCAACAATATCTTCTATACGACGAGAAGAAGGGATTCAGAGGGGGATCTCCCTTCTGGCCTTTTCGCAACGGAGTTGATTTTCCCGGAGTTTTATCTGGCTGGAATAAACGAGGCTGGAGTAGCAACTGTATATATTAGACAAAAAAGTAAACCGTTTGTCAACTGCCCTGGAGTTTTTTTTGCACAAGGCTGATAAAAATGCGGGGTGTAAGTACAAATGACGTTTAAGGAACGTCTGATTAATTCGAGTGAAGCAAAAAAGTTCTGTTCATGTGTTACTCAACAAAGGAAAAATTTGTGGTGAAAGGTTTTGAACAGGGTTTCCGGTTTCGTGCTCTCTGCGATTGATACCGTTTTTTCCGACCTGCACAGATCTCGATTACGCTTCCCCTATGTCGCACACAACAGACGCTTTCGTGCCATGTACAGGTTCGTCAGCCCGCAGGCCACGAACAGCCGGTTGGCATTTTTCATGAGGCCACGGTATCGCACCTTGCAAAAGCCGAAAATACGCTTGAACACCAGGAACGGATGCTCCACCTTCGCCCGGACTCTCGATTTGGTTTTATTTTTAGACCGCTCCGCATCGCTCAGAGGTCGATTGCGGCAAGCCTTCTTCTGGGTAAAGTCTCTGGCAGCGAGAAAAAGATCGCGTCTTGTAGGCTTACGGTAATGCTCAAAGGAACATTCAGCGAAAGTCTTCTGGCGCATTCGGTCAACCTCCGGGCTGCTTGATGCATATAAATTTATCATAAGGCCGGAGAGGAATAAATCAGAGATTCCTTTAATATTACGGCAGAAAAGCCCGAGATATTTTGCCGTGG
>JACRCJ010000312.1 GCA_016219075.1 Deltaproteobacteria bacterium
GGGAAGAAGAACGAGGGTTTCTACTTCGTCATCGAGTACAACTGCTCCGCCGAGGCGAGCAAGGAAGTGGGAAGGCTCCTTAAGCTTAACGAGGACGTGCTCCGCTACCAGACGATAAGGCTCGACGAAGAGGAGCCCGCTGCAATTGCCCCGGCCGCCGCGCAGGCCCCGGCGGAAGGAGGTCAGGCATAATGGCTACAGAAAGACGCGAAAGACCGGACCAGAGAGAGAGAAGGCACTACCAGAAGAAGAAGGTATGCCGTTTCTGCAAGGTCAGGGGTTTTACAGTCGATTACAAGGACGCCAAGGCGTTGAGGCCGTATATAACGGAGAGGGGCAGGATAGTGCCCAGGAGGATCTCCGGCACCTGCGCGAAGCACCAGAGAGTGGTCTGCATCGCCATAAAGAGGGCCCGTAACCTGGCAATTATCCCGTTTACTGCCACCAGCATATAAGAGATCATAAAGGAGCGGCGTGTTATGATAGTGATACTCAAGAATGAAGTCGATAACCTCGGTCTCTTCGGCGCAGAGGTAAAGGTCGCCGACGGCTACGCGAGGAATTACCTTATACCCAAAGGCCTGGCGGTGCCCGCCACGCCCGGCAACCTGAAGCAGTTCGAGGCCGAAAAAGAAGCGTTCATGAAAAAGGCCGCGCTTAAGATTGCCAAAGCCGAACAGGTCAAGACCGGCCTCCAAGGCGTCACCCTGAACTTCGCGAGGAAGGCCGCCGACGACGACAGGCTCTTCGGCTCGGTCACGGCCCACGACATCGAAGAGGCGCTCAAGGAAAAGGGCTTTTCGGTCGAGAAAAAGGACATCCTCCTCGGCGAGCCCATCAAGCACCTCGGCCAGTCCACGGTCACCGTAAAGGTCCACTCAAAGGTGACCGCCGACATCACCGTCGAAGTCGTAAAAGAATAGAGACAGAACGGGGCCCGCGGCCCCGTGTCTTTCAAACCTTTTAATTTAACACAAACCCCTATCCGTATCCGGCACGGACGCCTTGTTACAAGGCGTCCGTGCCGGTAAAACGGCCCTCTACGATGGTCTTATGGCGCTCCGCGTTCAAAAAGAGATCAACCACAAGGTGCCTCCGCACAACCTGGAGGCGGAGCAATCGGTACTGGGCGGCATTCTCCTTGAGAAAGACGCCATAACAAAGGTCCTTGAGATGCTCTCCCCGGACGGGAGCGATTTCTACCACTACGCCCATGCCCGGCTCTTCAACGGCATGGTCAACCTCTTCGAAAAAAATATCCCGATAGACGCCGTCACGCTCGCCAACCTCTTCAAGAACTCAGACGAGCTCTCCTCCGTCGGCGGGATCTCCTACATAGCCGAGCTGGTCGAGGCGACCCCGACGGCCGCCAACATCACATACTACGCCAAGATAGTCCGCGAGAAGGCCCTTTTAAGGCGCATCATCACCGCCTCTACAGAGATAGTCACGAAGGGATACGAAGGGGTCGAGTCAGCCGACGAGTTCATAGACGACGCCGAGCAGAGGATATTCGAGGTCTCCCAGGACAGGGCCAAAAAGTCGTTCTACGCCCTAAAGGACATCATAAAAGACACCTTCGAGACGATCGAACGCCTCTACGAGAAGAAGACCCATGTGACGGGGGTCTCTACCGGCTTCAAGGACCTCGACAAGCTCACCTCCGGGATGCAGCCCTCTGACCTCATCATCATAGCCGGAAGGCCCAGCATGGGCAAGACCTCTTTCGCCCTCAACATAGCCGAGAACACCGCGATAGACAACACAAACCCCGTGGCGGTATTCTCTCTCGAGATGAGCAAAGAGCAGCTCGTCCAGAGGATGCTCGCATCGCGTGCCAAGGTGGACCTCCACAAGCTCCGTAGCGGGTATTTGAAGGACGAGGACTGGGGCAGGCTCACCACGGCCGTGGGGGCTCTGTACGACGCGCCGATATTCATCGACGACAGCCCGGCCCAGTCGGTCCTTGAGATGAGGGCCAAGGCAAGAAGGTGGAAGAACGAACTCGGGCTCAAGCTCATAATAATAGATTACCTCCAGCTCATGCGCGGCAGGCGCACCGACAGCCGCGAACAAGAGATATCCGAGATATCAAGGTCGTTAAAGGCGATGGCCAAGGAACTCCACATCCCGGTAATCGCCCTCTCGCAGCTATCGCGTATGGCCGAGAGAAGGGAAGGGAGCCGTCCTATGCTCTCGGACCTGAGGGAATCCGGCGCCATAGAGCAGGACGCCGATGTCGTCATGTTCGTCTACAGGGAGGTAGTCTACAAGCCGTGCGAGTGCCCAAAGGAACTCTGCACCTGCGGCGTGAGGAGAAACGCCGAGATAATAGTGGCCAAACAGCGTAACGGCCCCATCGACAACATCAACCTGACATTCCTGAACGAATACACCCGGTTCGTGGACCAGGCCCCCGCGGACATGGAAGTCCACGGCGAGTGGGTGGAGTAGAAGAGCCGGCGGGACTAACATTTCTAAAAGAGACAAGATCGCAACGCTTCTCTCGCAATGACACCAATCCCCTCTCCTTGCAGGGAGGGGATTTTTTATTCTCTCTTGGGGTTTAATACCCCGGAGCTTCCCGCGCAAAGCAAAAGGCCTTTTTGCGCGCTGGCGCGCGCCTCGGGGCTATTGCTTCGCTCGCTGTCAAGCTCGCGCGCAATAGATACAGAAGCTTGCTCGCTCGCTCTCCTTTAGGCTCGCTACGCAATGCCCCTGGTGTTTTGTAGAAACAATACAAAAGCTTCTTTTTAACGATACTGGATGTTTTTAGATGCCCCGGAGAAAAGCTCCGGGGAGGTTCATTTTTAGAACCTTTAAAAGGGTCGATCCCATTGAGCGTTAATCCCTTCTTATCTCAAGAATCCCCTCGCCTTCGCCCTCGAAACCTCATATAATTTAAGTGCGCTGAAAACCCCTTTAAAGCCGTCATTGCGAAGCGTAGCGAAGCAATCCCTGCCTCTCTTATTTATAGATAGCTTCGTCGCAAGCGAACCTCGCAATGGCATAAATGAAGAAGCATGAGGCCGCTTCGTCGCTTTTGCTCCTCGCGGTGACGGCAAAAAAACCACAGATGACCGACCTCTACGCAGAAATAGCAGTCGAGCTCCCGCTCGAGTCCGCCTTCACCTACTCCATCCCCGATAACCTCAGGGGCGAAGCGGTCCCGGGCAAACGCGCCCTTGTCCCCTTCGGGAAACGGACGGTGACGGGCTACATCATCGCGACTTCCTCCGCTGCCCCGGCTGAGGTCAAGACCGTAAAACCCATCATCGACATACTCGACGAGACCCCGATATTCGACAAGAAACGCCTTGAGTTCTACAGGTGGCTCTCTTCGTACTACTTCGCCCCTCTGGGCTCCGTCCTCTCCCTGATTCATCCGGGCGGGGCCAACATCAAGAGCTTCAGGCACTTCACCCTCACTCCCGCTGGCGCCGAAAAAGGACCGGCCAAAAAGGGGCTTGACGGCGAGATACTTGCCGCAGCCGCCAAAGAGGTGAGCTTATCCACGCTCCTTAAAAAATTCCCGAACCGCCCTGTCCACTCGACTTTAGGGAGGCTCAGGAGAGACGGCCTCATCGAGGAAAAGAC
>JACRCJ010000059.1 GCA_016219075.1 Deltaproteobacteria bacterium
CCTTTTTTCCGAGGCATAATGAACCCTTCATGGTTAAAGCCCCGGGGTTTTCAGAGCGTTAAAAATCAATTATACTATCGATATGCTACCAATAGGACATCAGGAGGGACGATGACTACAATAGTTGAGGTAACCGCCAGGGAGATCCTTGATTCGAGGGGCAATCCAACGGTCGAGGTCGAGGTGGTGCTTGACGGCGGTTTCACGGGAAGAGCCGCGGTGCCTTCGGGGGCCTCTACAGGCAAGTTCGAGGCCGTAGAGCTCCGTGACGGGGACAAAAAGAGGTATCTCGGCAAAGGCGTGCAGAAGGCCGTAAGAAATGTCAAAGACAAGATAGCCAAGGAATTAAGGGGGCTTGACGCCTCGGACCAGGTCCTTATAGACTCAAGCCTCATATCACTCGACGGCACCCCGAACAAAAAAAGGCTCGGGGCAAACGCCATACTCGGCGTTTCCATGGCAGTGGCAAAGGCCGCGGCAGAGGCCTCAATGCTCCCGCTCTACAGGTACATCGGCGGCTCTAACGCCAGGGTTCTCCCGGTGCCGATGATGAACATCATAAACGGGGGGGCGCACGCCGATAACCCCCTGGACATCCAGGAGTTCATGATAGTGCCTGCGGGTTTCCCGGCGTTTCGCGAGGCCCTCAGGGCGGGAGTGGAGGTGTTCCACAACCTCAAATCGATACTCAAGGAGAACAACCTCTCAACGGCCGTCGGAGACGAAGGCGGGTTCGCCCCGGACCTGAAGTCCAACAGGGAAGCCGTGGAGATGGTCCTGAGGGCCATAGAGGCCGCCGGATACAAGCCCGGCAAAGAGTTCCTCCTCGCGCTCGACTGCGCCTCAAGCGAGATATACAAGAAAGGCGGCTACATCTTCGAAGGCAAGGAGCTCTCGAGCGACGAGATGGTCGACTACCTCGAAGGGCTCGTGAAGGACTACCCGATAATCTCGATAGAAGACGGCCTCGCGGAAGACGACTGGAAGGGGTGGGAGCTTCTTACAAGGAGGCTTGGCGCAAGGTGCCAGCTTGTCGGGGATGACCTCTTCGTGACCAATGTGGAGAGGCTTAAGACCGGCATAGACGCGGGAGTTGCGAACTCCATACTCGTCAAGGTCAACCAGATAGGCACATTGACCGAGACGCTGGCCGCGGTACAGATGGCCGAGAGGGCCGGGTACACGGCCGTTATCTCGCACAGGAGCGGCGAGACCGAAGACACGACCATAGCCGACATAAGTGTTGCGACGAACGCCGGGCAGATAAAGACCGGCTCGGCCTCAAGGACTGACAGGACCGCGAAGTACAACCAGCTTTTAAGGATAGAAGAAGAGCTCGGAGAGACGGCCGTATACCCCGGCATGTCCGCTTTCAAGGTAAAAAGGCCCGTAAAATGAACCCTCCCCGTGCTTAAAAACCCTGGGTTTTCAGGACCTTAAGAAAAGGCGGCAAGGCCGCCGAGCTTTCCCCGGCGGCCCTGCCGTTATCACCGCTGAACAGGGCTGTTTACTTGTTTTTGGGTTCTGTGATATACTATATATATGTGAATTCTATCGACGACAAATCCGAATATCTTATCATTCACTGAATCAGACCGGACGATCATGGGTCCGGCCCGGTTTTATCCCCGTTTTTTCGCGGAACAAAAAAGCCCACATGAACAAGGAGGTTAAGTGAGCCTGGAAGGCCTTATTTTTGATGTTGTAATCATATTTGTCCTGATCCTTATAAACGGTTTTTTCTCAAGCGCCGAGATAGCGATCATATCAGCCAGAAGAGGCGTAATAGAAAAACTCGCCAAGGAAGGCAACGCTTCGGCCGCCGTAGTCACGAAGATGAAAGAGGACCCAGACAGGTTTCTGGCGACCGTTCAGGTCGGGGTGACCGTAGTGGGCACGCTCGCCTCGGTCGTCGGCGGCGTGACGGCTATAGAGTTCCTCAAACCGGTCTTCCTGTCGGTCCCGTTCGCCCCTGTCCAGATCTCGGCCGAGTTCCTGTCGGTCGGAGTGGTCGTCATACTCATATCCTACGGCATGCTTATCATCGGAGAGCTTGTCCCCAAGTCCCTTGCGTTGAGGTACTCGGAGAGGATCGCCTGCGTGTCGGCCCGGCCCTTGGATCTTGTCTCAAAGCTCACATCGATTTTCATAAAGATACTTACGGCCTCCACCACCGCGGTCCTCAGGGTCTTCGGGATCAAGGGCGCCGCGGAGAGGGTCTTCATCTCCGAGGAGGAGATCAAGTACTTCATAAAGGAGGGCAAGACAGCCGGGGTCTTCGAGGAGACCGAGGCCGCGCTTCTCCACGGGGTATTCGAGTTCGCCGACACTACCGTGAAAGAAGTGATGGTGCCCAAACACAAGTTCAGCGCCATAGAGATATCCACGCCTCCGGAGACCGTCATCCAGTTCATAGCCGAGACGGGTTTTTCAAGATACCCCGTCTACAAGGGCACTCTTGATAAGGTCGTCGGGGTGCTTTTCAACAAGGACGTCTTCAGGGCGATGGAGAAGGGCCAGGCCATCTCGGTGCGCGAAATACTGAGAAAGCCTTACTTCGTCCCGTCCTCGATCATGATAAGCAAGCTACTGCGCGAGATGCAGAGAAAGAAGGTCCACATGGCCGTGGTCGTGGACGAGCACGGGGATGTGGACGGGCTCGTGACGATCGAGGACATACTCGAAGAGATAGTCGGAGAGATAGAGGACGAGTACGATGTAGGCGCCGGCGGGCTTGTCGAGAGGCTCAAGGACGGCACCATGGTCATAGACGCCTCGGCGTCGTTAAGGGACCTCGAAGCCCTCGGCATAGTCATAGACTCGGACTCCGAGGAGTACCACACGCTCGCCGGGTTCATGCTGAACCAGCTCCAGAGGATACCCAGGGGGGGCGAGTTCGTCATCTACAAGGACCAGAGGTTTACCGTGGTCGACGTGGAGATGAACAGGATACTCAAGGTAAAGGTGGAGCCTCTCAGGGAGACTCAGAAGAACGC
>JACRCJ010000060.1 GCA_016219075.1 Deltaproteobacteria bacterium
GGTTTCGGGGTTGCAGTTGACCATGATGGACTCAAACCCTGCTTCACGGAGAGCGTAGCTCGCGTGCACGCAGCAGTAGTCGAACTCTATGCCCTGGCCAATTCTATTGGGGCCGCTTCCGAGGATGATGACTTTTTTCCTGCCGGTCGGGGCCGCCTCGCAAGAACCGGACTTCGTGTGGTCGAGTATGTTGTAAAACTGCCTTTCGTAGGTCGAGTAGAGTTACGGGGTGAAGGCCTCGAACTCCGATGCGCATGTATCTACTGTTTTGAAGACGGGCTCTATGCCGAACTCTTTCCTTGCGGCCCGGATCTCCGGTTCGGTCTTTTTCGTAAGCGACGCTATCATCCTGTCGGAGAACCCGAGCTCCTTGGCTTTGCGCAGTAGCATCTCCGAGACCTCGCCTCCGTCTTTGCCCTGCCAGAAGAGCCCCTCCTCTATCTCTGTAATCTCTCTTATGTTGTTGAGGAACCAGCGGTCTATCTTCGTGAGCTCATGGACCTCGTCCACATGCATCCCGGCACGGAGCGCCTCGCATACATACCATATCCTCTCGGCCCTCGGGGTCTTGAGGTTAGACTTAATCGTATCGAGCTCGTCGGGAGTCGCCCTGAAGACGAGCTCCGGGCGGTTCTTTCTTATCTTCTTCTCGAAGCCGTAGCTCCCGGCCTCCAGAGACCTCATGGCCTTTTGCAAAGACTCCTTGAAGGTCCTGCCCATCGCCATCGCCTCTCCGACGGACTTCATCTGGGTCGTAAGGGTAGAGTCGGCCTTCGGGAACTTCTCGAAGGCGAACTTGGGGATCTTTGTGACCACATAGTCTATGGTCGGCTCGAAGCACGCCGGGGTCTTCTTTGTGATGTCGTTCGCGATCTCGTCGAGCGTGTAACCGACGGCAAGCCGGGCGGCGATCTTGGCTATCGGAAAACCCGTGGCCTTGCTGGCAAGCGCCGAAGACCTCGAAACCCTCGGGTTCATCTCTATGACATATACCTTGCCGGTCTCGGGGCTCACCGAGAACTGGATGTTGCTTCCGCCGGTGTCGACCCCGATCTCCCGTATTATGCGAATGGATGCGTCCCTCAGGTTCTGGTACTCCTTGTCCGTAAGGGTCTGCGCCGGGGCGACGGTTATGGAGTCCCCGGTATGCACGCCCATGGGGTCGAGGTTTTCAATCGAGCAGATGATGACTACATTGTCGTTTTTGTCCCTCATCACCTCAAGCTCGTACTCCTTCCAGCCGATGACGGACTCCTCTATAAGGAGCTCCGAGACGGGGCTGCACTCAAGGCCGAACCTGACCATCTCCTCGTACTCTTCCCTGTTGTAGGCGATGCCGCCTCCGGTGCCGCCGAGGGTGAACGACGGCCTTATGATCAAGGGAAAGTCCATCGTCTCAAGTATCTCCATGGCCCTGGCGTAATTCTTCGCCTGGCAGCTCCTCGGGACCTCGAGGCCGATCTTCTGCATGGCGAGCTTGAATAGCTCCCTCTCCTCGGCCTTCTTTATCGCTGGTATCTTCGCCCCGATCATCTCCACGCCGTACTTGTCGAGCACGCCCGCCTCCGCGAGCTTCACCGAGACATTGAGCGCTGTCTGTCCGCCCATCGTCGGCAGGAGCGCGTCCGGCCTCTCCCTCTCGATTATCTTTTCGACCATCTCGACCGTTATCGGCTCTATGTAGGTCCTGTTGGCCACAGTCGGGTCGGTCATGATGGTAGCGGGGTTCGAGTTGACGAGTATGACCTCGTAGCCTTCTTCCCTCAGAGCCTTGCAGGCCTGTGTCCCGGAGTAGTCGAATTCACAGCCCTGCCCTATGACTATGGGGCCGGAGCCGATGAGGAGTATCTTTTTTATGTCAGTTCTCTTGGGCAATGAAAAAACCTCCGGCAAAAATCGTGATATATTCTCTTTTTAGGGTAAATACCCCGTAGCTTGCTGCGCTCTGCAAAAAACCTTTTTGCGCGCTGCCGCGCCTCGGGGCTATTGCTCGTCGCTTGCAAGCTCGCTCGCAATAAATTCAGAAGCTTGCTCGCTTACTTTCCTTTATGCTCGCTACGCAATGCACCTGGTGTTCTGTAAAAACAATACAAAAGACATTCTTCACAATAAAATCGGTTGTTTTTAAATACCACGGAGCAAGCTCCGGGGAGGTTCATTTTTTTAATGCTCTGACACTGAGAAGCGAAGCCCCTACTTCCTGTGGCTCTCCATCAGGTCCGTGAAGCGTTTAAAGAGGTACTGCGAGTCGTGAGGCCCCGGTGAGGCCTCCGGGTGGTACTGCACCGAAAAGAGCGGAAGGTCCCTGTGCGCAAAGCCCTCCACAGTCCGGTCGTTCAGGTTTATGTGCGTAAGCTCGGCTATCCCCTTCATCGATTCGAGGTCTACGGCGAAGCCGTGGTTCTGCGAGGTTATCTCGACCTTTCCGGTAGTCAAGTCCTGGACGGGCTGGTTGCCGCCCCTGTGGCCGAACTTCAGTTTGAAGGTCTTGCCCCCGAGCGCAAGGGAGAGTATCTGGTGGCCGAGGCATATGCCGAATATCGGTCTTTTCCCGATGAGCGCGGCCACATTCTCTTTTGCGTAAACGACCGCGTCCGGGTCTCCGGGTCCGTTCGATAAAAATATCCCGTCCGGCTTCATCTCAAGGACTTTTTCAGCCGGTGTCGAGGCCGGGACTACCACGACATCGCAGCCCGCCTCGGCGAGGTTCCTCAGGATATTTCTCTTAATACCAAAGTCATAGGCGGCCACCCTGTACCGCGCGCCCTTCTCCGTGGTCTTCCTGTACCCCTTTACGGGGTCCCACAGCTTCTCGGTCCAGCGGTAAGGGGCCTTGCAGCTGACCTTGGCCACAAGGTCCACTCCGACGAGGCCGGGGGAGGCCTGGGCCTTCTTTACGAGCCTCTCCGGGTTCAGGTCTACCGTTGAGATGACGGCCTCCATCGCGCCCTTTTCGCGTATTATCCGTGTCAGCGCCCTCGTGTCGATGCCCGATATGGCGACTATCCCGTGCCATTTGAGGTACGCCGTTAAGACTTCGGTTGAGCGCCAGTTCGACGGATAGAGGCAGGCCTCTTTCACTATGAACCCCTCAACCCACGGATGGATGGACTCGATGTCCTCCTCGTTTATCCCGTAGTTGCCCTGCTGGGTGTAGGTCATCGCCACCAGCTGCCCCTTGTACGACGGGTCCGTGAGGACCTCCTGGTACCCGGACATCGAGGTGTTGAAGACCACCTCTCCGGTGGTCTCACCGTCGGCGCCGAAGGAGTGCCCCTCGAAGACCGTTCCGTCGGAGAGGGCCAAGATCGCTTTTTTCAATCTTCACCTCTGTTTTTTTATTTTTAATCCCCTGTCGGGGTTTAATTAAGCGTGGCTTGCCGCGTAGGCTGACTAACGATATTTCCTTCGAGTACCCCGCAGAATTGCGGCGGGGCTGTTTATTGTTCTGAAGACCCGGGGGTTTTAAGCCCAGGGAGGTTTCACTGATCATCCGGCGCTATTCCCTACAGTGAGGCCGCCTCAAAGATCGTCCTGCCGCCGACTATCGTCCTCACAACGACCGCGTCAAGCGTGGAGCCTATCCACGGGCTGTTCTTAGACTTTGACTTCAAACCCTCTGGCGTTACCGTCCAGCTCCTTCCAAGGTCCGCTATCGTTATGTCGGCGGAGGAACCGACCCTCAAGGCGCCCCTGTCCAGGGAGGCTACTCGCGATGGGTTTATCGTCATCGCCCTCACGGCGTCCGTGAGAGAGAGCTTCCCGGCCTTTACCAGCCCGTACACGACCGAAAAGGCCGTTTCAAGCCCAATGATGCCGTTTGACGCCTTGTCGAACTCGACATCTTTTTCAATGGTCGAATGCGGGGCGTGGTCCGTGGCTATCGAGTCTATCGTGCCGTCACGAAGCCCCTCCAGTAACGCCTCGGCGTCCTCTCTGGAGCGTAGCGGCGGGTTCATCTTGGCGTTCGTGTCGTAACGCTCCACCGCCGAGTCGGTGAGCGCGAGGTGGTGCGGAGTGACCTCGGCCGTGACCTTGAGCCCCTTCTTCTTGGCCATCCTCACAAGCTCAACGGCCCCTTTCGTGCTCACATGGGCTATGTGGAGCCTGCCGCCGGTAAGCTCGGCCAGAGTGATGTCTCTTGCCACCATCGAGTCCTCGGCGGCGTTCGGGGTCCCCTTGAGGCCGAGCCGGGTCGATACCGCCCCCTCGTTCATAACGCCCGTGGCGAGGCTGACCTCCTCGGCGTGAGTTATGACGGTCAGGCCGAAGCTGGCGGAGTACTCAAGGGCTCTACGCATGAGGGCCGCGTTCACTACGGGCACCCCGTCGTCGGAGACGGCCACGCACCCGGCTTCCTTCAATTCCGCGAACTCCGTGAGCCGCTCGCCTTTAAGCCCGACGCTTAAGGCCCCGACCGGGCGTACGTTTACGCCGCTTCCCTCAGAGGCTTTTTTGAGTATGTAGCGCGTAACAGACCCGTTGTCGTTTACCGGGTTGGTGTTGGCCATGCAGAGTATCGTCGTAAACCCACCTGCCGCGGCCGCCCCGGTCCCTGTGGAAATATCTTCCTTGTACTCGTACCCAGGCTCCCTCAGGTGCGTATGCAGGTCGATAAGCCCCGGCATCACAAGCATCCCTCCGGCGTCGATGATGTCGAGGCCCGGGCTTCCCGGAGCGATCTCCGAGGTGTCGGTCTCGGCCTTCTTTACCGAGGCCACGCGGCCTCCCATGACATAAATATTATAAATGCCATCAATATTCGAGGCCGGGTCTACCAAACGCCCGCCCTTTATGACAAGCCTGTTCATAATCCTTCCTTTTCTGCGGACCGTTGGAAAGTCTCCTGGAGGAAACTTTCTGTAGAAAGGTTTCCCCCAGACCCCCTTCAAAGACTTTCAGTTCTTCTCCTGGAACATCCCCCCCTTATAGTTTTCGGGGGGATGTTCCAGGAGAACTAAAAATTTTTGGAAAGAGTTTGAGGACCTGGCGGTCAGCCAATTTTAGAACAATCCCATTATTGGCTAAGACCTGTTAAGCAAAATTGTTCGCAACTTAATATCTGCCGTCCGCAGGACACTTTTTACAAAAAGGTTCTCTCAAGAGATTCTCCCAACAGTCTCTTATTCTTCCCGTGCCGCGCCGAGGAGCATGTAGAAAATCGCCATTCTTACGGCCACTCCGTTTGTGACCTGGTCGAGTATCAGTGAAAAGGGGCCGTCGGCTACCTCTGAAGAGATCTCGACCCCCCTGTTAATCGGTCCCGGATGCAGTATTATGGCGTCGGGTTTTGCCTTTTTAAGCCTCTCGGAGTTGAGCCCGTAGAGGGACGAGTATTCCCTGACGGTCGGGAAGAACGATTCTTTCTGTCTCTCGGTCTGGATCCTGAGCATCATGATGACATCGGCGTCGCTGATCGCGGAGTCCATCTTCGTTGTGGCCTTGCAGCCGAGGGCCTCTATGCCCGGAGGCAGCATCGTGGGAGGGCCGGCCACGGTCACTGCCGCGCCTAATTTCGTGAAGCCGTATATGTTGGAGCGGGCTACCCTTGAGTGCGTTATGTCGCCTATGATGGCTATTTTAAGCCCCTCTATCCCGCCCTTCTTCTCCTTGACCGTGAGCATGTCGAGGAGAGCCTGGCTCGGGTGCTCATGAGAGCCGTCCCCGGCGTTGACGACCGAACACCCGACATACCCGGCGAGCATCCGCGGGACCCCTGCCGAGGCGTGGCGCACCACTATGCAGTCCGGGCGCATCGCCTCCAAATTTCTGGCAGTGTCCTTGAGCGTCTCGCCCTTTACCACCGAGCTTGTCGATACCGAGATGTTCACCGCGTCCGCGCTCATCCGCTTGGCGGCTATCTCGAACGATGTCCGCGTGCGAGTAGAGGGCTCGTAGAAGAGGTTTATGACGGTTTTGCCCCTCAGGGTCGGGACCTTCTTTATCTCCCTCTCGGAGACCTCTCTGAAGGACTCGGCCGTGGTGAGGATAAGGCCTATCTCCTCGGCGGAGAGCTCTTCTATCCCCAAAAGGTCTTTTCGTTTAAGTCGCATGTTTACGGTTCCGTATTTTTGATTTTCTTAAGCGTTCAGTCAGTAAGCTAATCGATAGCGGGTTCCGTGACCACCTCGTTTATCCCGTCCGTCTCTTCGAGGTGTACCTTTACGCCTTCTTTCTTCGATGTAGGTATGTTTTTACCCACATAGTCGGCCTTTATCGGGAGTTCCCTGTGCCCCCTGTCTACAAGGACCGCGAGCTGAATGGAGAGAGGGCGGCCGAAGTCCATCAGGGCGTTCATGGCCGCCCTCGTGGTGCGTCCGGTAAAAAGGACATCATCGACCATTATGATGATCTTGCCGTCTATGGATATCGGGATATCCATCTTTTTAAGCGAAGGCTGATCCTTTTTTATCCCGAGGTCGTCTCTGTAGAGTGTGGCGTCCACGGCCCCGGCAAGAGGCCTCACGCCCTCTATCTCCTCGATCTTGTTCTGGAGCCTCATCGCAAGGTGATACCCACGCGTTGGTATGCCGAGGATAACGAGCTTGTCGGTCCCCCTGTTCCTCTCGATTATCTCGTGGGCTACCCTCGCAAGGGCCCTGTCGATAGCCTTATCGTCCATCATTATCTTCTTCATCAGAGCGACCCCGCCCCGTGACCGGGGCAAAAAAATACCTCCGCGCCGTTTTGGGCACGGAGGTACTCGAATGTTTTTATGGTATGGGTGTAGTCCACTATCCTCCCCTTTTTAATCTCTCAGGATTAAATTTAAAGGGTGTGTTTAGAGAGTCAAAAACCACTCCGGAGCTTGATGCTACTGCAGGACGCCGGAAGAATCCTTAAGCGGCCTCTGAACGGTTATCTCTCGCGGTATCTCTTTGATGAACCTGCCGAAAAAGACTATCGTATCGGTATAGCGTACGGTGATCGTTATGTCGGACCTGTCGCGGAAGACCTCTATCTCGTCTTTCGCCAGAGGGACCGACCAGGACTGAGCGTTCTTCGTGATCCGCGCCGCAAGGGCGTCGTCGTCGTACATGTGAGCGATCTTTGTCTGTTCCTCCACATCGGTCTTGATCATGTAGAATGAGACATACGGGGGTGCGAACTTATAGGCCCCGTAGAGCAGTGCGGCCCAAAAAAGTATCCAGAAGACGGTTTTTAAGCGTATACTGCCCCGCTGGTCACGCAGACGGCCATCTTTAGAAAGGCACCCGGACCTGAACAGGCCAGCAACGCCTTTATTTGAAAGCCTCGGTACGCTCACGTCCTTTACATATACAACTTTGGCCCCGTATAGTCAATCTATTTCTGGGGCCTGGCATGGGCTTTTCCCGCCTTAGCCTGCCAATACCGCCCCGGGCCTTAAGCGTGTGACTTTTGCGGCGATTTATCCGGGCGGCCTACGGAAGTATACTCAAAGCCCAGCTTTGACATGTTCGCCGGGTCGTAGATATTTCTCAGGTCTATTATTTTTGGGCTCTTCAAAAGAGTTTTGACCCTCGCGAGATCAAGTTTTCTGAACTGGTTCCATTCCGTGAGCACCACGAGGGCGTCAGAGCCTTCGGCCACCTCGTACGCGTCGGCGCAGTAAGTGATGGTATAGGGCATGATCTTCCTGGCGTTTTCCATTCCGGCCGGGTCAAACGCCCTGACGAGCGCCCCTTCGTTCAACAGCATCTCCACTACGTCAAGGGCCGGCGATTCCCTGATGTCGTCGGTATTGGGCTTGAAGGTCAGGCCCAGGACCCCGATCTGCTTGCCGGATAGCCCCCCGGTCATCTCCCTGATCTTCTCCAGCATGAGCTCTCTCTGGGCTGAGTTGACCTCTATGACGGCCTCGACGATCCTGAAGGTGTAACCGTTAGCCTTCGCGATCTTCGTTATCGCCGAGGTGTCCTTCGGGAAGCAGGACCCGCCGTAGCCCGGCCCCGGGTGCAGGAACTTGGGGCCTATCCTGTGGTCAAGGCCCATGCCCTTTGCGACCATGTGAATGTCGGCCCCTACCCTCTCGCAGATGTTCGCCATCTCGTTTATGAACGAGATCTTTGTGGCGAGAAAGGCGTTGGAGGCGTACTTGATAAGCTCGGCCGTCTCTATGTCGGTCACGACAAACGGCGTCTCTAAAAGGTACAGCGGCGAGTACAGGTCCTTCATTATCGCCACGGCCTGTTCGCTCCTGGCCCCGATGGCGACCCTGTTGGGGCGCATGAAGTCCTCTATCGCGGAGCCTTCCCTCAGGAACTCCGGGTTCGATACCACATCGAACTTGTGGTCCCCGTCCTGTTCCTTGCCTATTATCCTCTCTATCAGGCTTCCGGTGCCGACAGGCACGGTGCTCTTGGTGACGATGACCTTGTAGCCGTTCAGGTTTCTGGCTATGGTCCTGGCGACCTCCTCGATGTAGCTTAAATCGGCGGAACCGTCATCCTTGGGCGGCGTCCCGACCGCTATGAATATGACAAGAGACTTTTTTATCGACTCGCCGAGGTCGGTCGTGAAGGTGAGCCTCTGCTCCTGCACGTTCTTCGCGACGAGTTCCTTGAGACCCGGCTCGAAGATGGGTATCTCTCCCCTCTTCAGCATGTCTATCTTTCCGGCGTCCTTATCCACGCAGGAGACATTCACGCCGAAATCGGCAAAGCAGGTCCCCGTGACAAGGCCTACATAACCTGTTCCTATAACGCAAATATTCATATTGCCCGTTCCTCCATCGTTATTCACCAGTATTCTGTCCTTCGGGTTTATATGCGGAAATAGTATGGCGCTTTAAAAAACCGCCGGGCCCCGGCCCTGCGCGGTTATCAGTGGCGGGTTACTCCAGAGGGCATCTCGTGAGGACGAACCTCAGGAAGATGTAAGAGAAAAAGAGCGCGGCGAGCGCGCCTGACGCTTCGATGATGAAAAACCAGGACATATGCATGGGTTCTCCGGGGTGTTTTCTGGCTGACCGCTAAAGATGTTATACGTCGCTCCGTATCTTGCTCTTCCACCGCCTCTGCTTTCCGGTCACTCCCTTGGTCCCCCTGGCCGCCGGGTTGAAGGGCACGACGTTCGGGGGCCTCTGTATGTTAAGGAACCGTGTGGCCTCGATCACCACGTCCGCCGCGCTTATCTCCATGCAGTCCATCTCCGGACACCCGTTCTTACGGTAACACGGCGCGCAGTCAACGACCCTGTTCACCACGCTTACGGACCTGCCTACCGGACGCCACTGCTCGGTGTCGTTTATCCCGCACCAGACGACCACCGTCGGGGTGGAGAACGAGGCCGCCAGATGGGCCGGGAGCGAGTCCAGCCCGATGAAAACGGCGGCGTTTCTGGCCACCGAAGCGAACAGGTCCAAGGATATCAGAGAGGGCAGTCTTATGCAATCCTTCAAATCGTTGTAGACCGCATCGTATGCCACGACCTTGACCCCGCACCCTCTTGAGAGGGAACTTATGAGCTTCTGCCACTCTTCTCTCTTCCAGAGCTTCGAGGGGTTGCCGCTCCCGGTATGCGCAAGGAC
>JACRCJ010000313.1 GCA_016219075.1 Deltaproteobacteria bacterium
CCTGTAGACGACAAAAGGCGTCATCGAAGAGCGCGTGATGAACTTAAGGAAGTAATGTATGGCGAGGTACGCCGCCACGAAGGCCACGACAAAGCCCGCGGCCACGGCCCCCCACGGGGTGTCCCACCCGTGATTTACCATCTTGGCCCCTTCCATCCCCCCGGCGAGAAATCCGACGACTATAGCCAAGAGGAAGGAGAACCGCGCCGCGGCGGTCCTTGAAAGCCCCATGAAAAGCCCCCCCGTCATCGTGATGCCGGAGCGGCTGGTCCCCGGTATGAGGGCTATCGCCTGAGCGAGCCCCACGAAGACCGCGGTGGGCCAGCCCATCCTCGACACATCCGTATTTCCGGGCCTCCTGTCCGCGAGCCAGAGCGCCGCGCCCCACAGAATCGTGGACCACCCGATCACCTCAAGCGTTCTAAGCCGGTGTTCCACGAGGTCGTGGGCAAAGACGCCGGCAAGCCCCACGGGTATGGTCCCCACAAGCACCATCCACGCGAGCGCGGCGTCGTGGTCGCCGACTATCGTCCTTCTTGAAAGGGAACGGAAGAAGCCTCTTGCGAGGTCCGCTATGTCCCGTCTGAAATAGATGACCACGGCGAGCCAGGTGGCCGTGTTGAGCGCCACATCGAAGGATAGCCCCTGGTCCGGCCAGTTTGTCAGGTACGGCAGTATTATGAGATGCGCCGTAGACGAGATCGGGAGAAACTCGGTTATGCCCTGTATTAGGGCGAGGACGACGGCGTGAGAGAGTTCCATTGGTGCGCCTTTTAACGCCAGGAGAAAGGAGCGGGCGTATGAGTGTATTTAAAGAATGAACGGCCCTTTCCCCGCTTAAGCGGGGGAAGGTTTGCAACCTGCTTACTTTCTTTTTAGAAAAAAAGAAAGTAAGCAAAGAAAAACCAATTAAAATCAGATAACCCGAATGATGCCGTTACGCGGACTCGCAAAGAGGCATAGTCTCCCACCCTCCCCAGTCAATGTGAAGGATTGAAAAAGCTCAAGCGAGGTTCAGAGGGAGTTTGCCGGGCTCCTTGTCCATCGCCGCCAGAAGCTCCCTTGCGTAGCGCGTTTCGACCCCGATGCCGAGCTTCTTCGCCTTGTCAAGCGCCCCGGAGACGGTCTTTTTGGCCCGTCCGGGGTTCTTTTTGAACTCCAGCATTCCTTTGGAGATCTGGCAGTAGATAAGTCCCCTCCTGTCTTTGGTCTCCTTGAAGAGGTCAGATGCCCTTTTAAAGTCCTCAAGGGCGTTGGCGTCTTTTCCGAGCTTCTGGTAAGAGCTGCCCTCGCCCCAGAGGGTGTAGGCGTAGCTTACCTTGTCGCCGATCTTCCTGTAGTTGGTCTTCGCCTTCTTGAAAAATACGAGCGAGCCCCTGAAGTCCCCGCTCATCCTGAGCGAGTTGGCTATGCCGCAGTAGGAGTAGGCGACCCCGAAGGTGTCCTTCAAGCCCCTGAAGACCCTGTTCGCCTCGGCGTAGTATTTACGGGAGTCTTTCGGCCTGCCCGCCACGCGCGACGCACCGCCGAGGCCGGTGAGGCAGTATCCAACGCCGCTTCGGTCCTTCAACTCCCCGAAGGCCTTCTTCGATTCCTCGAAGCCCTTGAGGGCCCCCTTGAGGTCCCCCTTTATGCGTAGCGCCCCGGCCCTGGCCCAGAGCGTGAAGGCCACACCCGCCTTGTCCCGGACGGACCTGTAGCCCTTGAGGCTTTTATCAAAGAGCGCGACCGCCTCCTTGAACTCCCCCGTGGCCCGAAGGCTCAAGCCCAGGCCCACAAGCGCGTCGAGCGCCCTGGTCTCGTCGTTGAGCATGACCACGAGCCTGTGCGCCTCCCTGTAGCACCTGCCTGCCTTCGTGAACTCGCCGACCATACGGTAGGTGTCGCCGAGCGAGAAGTAACAGGCGCTCCTGAGTTCGGTGTCCTTCGACGCGAGCCTCCGTGCCTCAAGATAGAGCGGTATGGCGTCGAGGAACTTCGACAGGCTCCTTTTCTTCTCCGCCCTGTCAAAGAGCGCGTATGGGTTACTGGTCATCGGATATCTCCCGGTCCTTCGGCGGGTTTTTGGAAAACCCAATTATAGTAGTATCGGACGGAGTTGTAAAGGGGAGAAGGGGGAGTGCCGGTCTCCCCATCTATTGACGGGCAGATAAAAAAATATATTTGCGGCGTTTGTACCGTAGAGCTTTTTACGCACTGCCGTGCGTTTCGGGGCGATTGCTCCGTTCGCTGTCAAGCTCTCTCGCAATAAATACAGAGACTTGCTCGCTCGCTTTCCTTCAGGCTCTCTCCGCAATGCCCCTGGGGTTTTGTTAAAAACGATACAAAAGATTCTTGCGGGTTCATGTTTTAAGCCTGAACCCTGATATTTTGATGGTTGTCTTTTAAATCCGCCGTGCGCCAGGACCGTGCGATCGGCAATTTTAAAAGAGTCCACATTTGGCACTGGCTCGTTGGCGGGTGTATGGTCGGCTTTTAATCCGCCGTACGCCAGTACCGCCCGGTACTCTGCTCTTTACACAAAACCTGCCTTCTGATAATCTCTACGCATGAGGACCTTGAGAATTGCCATGGCGCAGATAAACCCGATTGTCGGGGACCTTTCGGCCAACGCCAGAAAGATACTCGCTTATGCGGAAAAGGCCAGGGCCCACGGCGCAGACCTCGTCATATTCCCTGAGCTCGCCGTTACCGGGTATCCCCCGGAGGACCTCCTTCTAAAGCCCCGGTTCATCTCGGACAATCTCTCCACGCTCAGCTCCATAGCCGGAAAGATAAGGGGCATAACCGCCGTCGTGGGCTTCGTGGACCGCAAGACCGACATCTATAACGCAGCCGCCGTAATCCAGAACGGCCGCGTAGCCGATGTCTACCACAAGATGTATCTCCCGAACTACGGGGTGTTCGACG
>JACRCJ010000315.1 GCA_016219075.1 Deltaproteobacteria bacterium
ACCCCCAGAAGGGGGACGAGCACTATGGCGAAAAGGCTTGTGATCGCAAGAGGAACAACATTTGTGACCCAGAGTATGAGGCAGACCAGGAATACCGCTATCGCCCTCTGCCCCTCAACGCTAAGCCCCGCCGGGGTCGGCATATTGATGGTGTAGATGAAGACCGCGGCGAGCAGCAGAAATAAAAGCGGCCTCAGGGACTTCAGCACCAGTATCAGCCACAGAGGCCGTGTGTCTATCTCAACGCTCACGAAATGCGCTCCCGCCAGTCTTTTGTCCCGACACGGTGGCTGAAAAGATTCCTGGAGGAAACTTTCTGTAGAAAGGTTTCCCCCAGACCCCCTTCAAAGACTTTAAGTTCTTCTCCTGGAATACCCCCTTGCGCTTTTCTGAGGGGGTATTCCAGGAGAACTAAAAATTTTTGAAAAGAGTTTGAGAGAAACTTTTTATAAAAAGTTTCTCTCAAGAGTCTTTCTCAGCCGCCCGGTCACTCGTCTTTATGTCCGGTGTTTTTCACCCTGAGTTTTCTTCTGAGGGTCGAGAGACCCCACGCGGTCTTTAGCCCCAGTTTCGATTTATAGAAGCTGTCGAAGAGGGAGTTTCCTTCCTTGCTTCCTCCCTCGTCCATTATCATCTTGACCTCCACGGGGGTGGTGACCATGCTCAAGTCCCTGACCCACGCGAGGTTTATCTTATGTCTGTTCACGGCCTTGTAGAGGTGCTTGTAGACCGGTATTATTATCTCCGCAGTGAGCGGCTCTATGCGTAGGGCCCTGTTCTTTGACGGCCTGTAGATGGGCAGTATCGGGACTACCCCCATCTCCGTCAAGAAGTCTATGCCCATGGCCGTTGAGCCGGGGGGTTCGAGCCCGACTATCAGGTGCGAGGCGACGGTGCCGTTGGGGAATATCTTCGCGGCGTGTTTAAGCGCCTCGATGTACCTGTTCCTGCCGATGAGTTCGGCCCTTCCGGGGCATATTATCTCAAAGAGCTCCTTGTCGAATATCTCGAGGTTATACAAGACCGAGTCCGCCCCGATGGCGTATGTCTCGTCGATCGAGTGGTTTTTCTTCGGCGGCAGTGCCTCGACGGCCACAAGGCAGTGGAAGTGTTTTTTTATCGCCTTGATGTACGGTTTGAGGAACTCTATGCCGCCGTCGTCGCTCTCGCTGAACCCTATCGAGAGGTATATTATCTCGGAGGCCTTTTCTTTCAGGACCTCTTCGACGGTCTCAAGGACCTCCTCTACGGAGTAGACTACATTCTCCCTGCCCTCCGCATCGAAGTTTCCCGCGCAGTACTTGCACTCGATCTTGCGGTTGAAGAAATCGCACCGGGGCGAAGGGGTGACGACGGTATAGCTCCCGTGCGATACCGCGATGTTGGAGAACGGCACTCCCGTAGTCGTCTTCTTCGCGTAGAAGTCGGGCCTCGGGACCAAGGACACCTTCACCTCGGCCTTGCCGTCTGTGATGAGGTACTGGTCTCCGGCCTTCTTTATGAGGTACGGGGAGTTCCTCGTGAACTCCTCCCTGCACGGGATATTGACGAGGGTCTTCCTCGGAAGCATTATATCGACGCCCGAGCTCCCGCACGCCCACGCCTTCACGAGCGGGTCGTCTATCCTTATCCCGCGAAGCATGAGATCGATCTTCAGGGACGCCGGGTTATTCATGTAGTTCTTTTTCATCTCTTGATGTCTCTTATGACCCCGCTATTTAAACCGGTCAAGGGTCGTTTCCTTGCGGCAGGCCGCGAAGGTGAAGGCAAAGGCGAATGAGGGAAAAAGGCCGTTTTTTTCGTGAGCCGACGGCCTAACTTTCGCAGGTCTTGGCGCTTCTCAGTTCGCAGGCCTCTTCCTCGTACGCCTTCAGTTCCTTTATCGTGGCGAACTCTCCGCACAGGGCGCACTCAGGGTCTTTCCTGACGCGTACCTTCCTGAATGTCATCTTGAGGGCGTCGAATATCATCAGGTGGCCTTCGAGCGTGTCGCCAATCCCCAGGACCATCTTTACTGTCTCCACGGCCTGCAGCACGCCTATGACCCCGGCAAGCGCCCCCAGGACCCCGGCCTCCTGACAGCTCGGCACAAGCCCCTTGGGCGGAGGTTCCGGGTACAGGCACCTGTAGCACGGGAACCCCTTGTTGGGGTTGAAGATGGAGACCTGCCCGTCGAACCTGAACATCGATCCTGAGATCAGCGGCTTGTTTTCAAAGAAGGCCGCGTCGTTCATAAGAAACCTTGTCGGGAAGTTGTCGCTCCCGTCGAGGATGACATCGTATTCCCGGATTATCTCCCTGATGTTGTCAACGGTCAGGCGGCCGTGAAGGGCCTCGACCTTCACATCCGGGTTGAGCTTCTCGATGGACTCCCTCGCGGAGAAGACCTTGGGTTTGCCGACGGTGCCGGTGTTATGGATGACTTGCCTCTGAAGGTTGCTCATATCGACGCAGTCGCCGTCGGCCATGCCTATGGTGCCGACCCCGGCTGCCGCGAGGTACAGTAGCGCCGGGGAGCCGAGCCCTCCCGCGCCGAGGACAAAGACCTTGCTCTTGAGGAGCTTGGCCTGCCCCCTGCCCCCGACCTCCGGGAGTATTATGTGCCTTGAGTACCTCTCTATCTGCTCTTCGGTGAAATCCATGATATACTCCGCGCCTCCGTGTGACTTATTGACCGAGCTTGTCGCCCGCTCTCTTCGAAACATTCCGATAAAATATACCCCTCTCCAAGGGGCTTTCGTTTAAGCCTTCGGCGGGCAGAAAAAAAGAGACCTACTCTTTTATCTTTATCTTCTCTTCGGTGAAGGGGGCCTTCTCGTCCTCGATGATCCAGCTGCGGGCCGATACTTCCTGTCCGCCCTTGACTGATACTATTATGTACGAATACCCGACCTGGCCCCATTCCCGGTCGGTCTCTGAGGGCCTGTCCGGGTGGTCCGGGTGCGAATGATAGAAGCCGAGGATATCCATACCCTGCGTCCTTGACATCCTGTCTATTAAATGAAGCTCTTTGGAGTCTATGAGGTACCTGTCGTTGGCCCGCTCAAGGTTGATGTTTTTGGCCCTGTGCGACTCGAATACTATCTTGCCCTTCATGCACCCGCCGACGACCACCCCGCAGCACTCATGCGGGTAAGCCTCTTTGGCGTGCGCCAGCATATCGTCATAAACCGATTTCGGTATGCTTATGACGGGTTTGTTCCCGATTCCGAAGATCGACATCCGTACCTCTTTTCAATGTTTATTTTTTCTTTGAAAGTTATCTGTCAGCCGCGTTCATCTCCCACAGGCGCGTGGAGAGGTACTTGTCTCCGCCGTCCGGGAATATGACCACGACTATCCCTTTTTTAAGCCTCTTGGCGACTTCCAGAGCGCCCCACATCGCCGCCCCCGATGACTGGCCCACCAGAAGGCCCTCTTCCCTCGCGAGCCTCTTTGCCATGTCGTATGATTCCTCGGTCGGAGCGGCCACCTTCTCGTCGAGCTCCTCTTCGTGATAGATGCCGGGGACGATGGAAGAGGCCATGTGCTTCAACCCCTCAAGGCCGTGCAACGGGCTTTCAGGCTCCACCGCCACGACCCGTATATCCTTATTGAACTCCTTCAGGCGCCTCCCGGTGCCCATGACGGTCCCTCCGGTGCCGATGGAGGCCACGAAGTGAGTCACCCCGCCTTCGGTCTGCTCGATTATCTCCACCCCCGTGCCGTCGAAGTGCGCCTGAGGGTTGGAGGGGTTGTTGTACTGGTCGAGCTTGCAGTACTTCTCAGGGTCGTCCACATATATTTTCCATGCCTGTCTTATGGCGCCGTCGGAGCCCTCCAGGGGGTTGGAGTATATGACATGGGCGCCGAAGGCATAGAGTATCTTTTTACGCTCCGAACTCACATTGGCCGGCACCACAAGCTCCACCTTGTAGCCCTTGACGGCCCCTATCCACGCGTACGCTATGCCGGTGTTGCCGGATGTGGAGTCGAGTATGACCTTGTCTTTGGTTAGCCTCCCGCTCCTCTCGGCGTCCTCTATCATGGAGAGGGCCGCCCTGTCCTTTACGGAGCCTCCGGGGTTGTACCCTTCGAGCTTGGCGTAGATCTCGACCCCCCCGGGGAGGTCTTTAGTGATCCTGTTTATCCTTACAAGCGGAGTGTTGCCGACGAGGTCAAGGACCGAGCGCTTTATCGGCACAAATGACGCCTTGGCCGGTTCGGCCTCCAGAAACTTCTGTCCACCCATTACCGTATACCTCCCCCCCGACGGGGTCAATTTATCCCGTAACTGCCACATTTTTTTGATGGTATACCCGGACCCGGACAGAGAGACCGGTATTACAGGGTAATACCTGAGTCAGCTTCTCAAGTTTATAATACCTGAGTCGCCTTGTCAAGATATTTTGAAGCCTAAAAACCTTATAAAAACGGGTTATTTGCCGGTACGCCGCTCTTGTCCGGACGGTCCGTACGGCCAAAAAAAACCCCGTCATCGACGACGGGGTTTCAGGGTTTTTTCAGTGCCTTTGAGCCTATTCTATTATATCAAGCTCGATAGGCTCGACCTTCACGCCTTTATCGATGAAATACTGTATCGCCTTCTCTATCTCTTCGGACTCACCGTCGAGTTCCAGGGCGACAAGACCGATCTTATCCGAGACACTGGCCTGCCTGATGTTCGTCACCACATCGAACTTCTTGCATACCTGGTACAAAAGGGGCTCCTTGACCTGGTCCTTCGGATAAGTGAGATATACCCTTTTCTTCAACAGCGACCTCCCGCGATAGCCGGAATGATTGAGAGCTCGTCGGTGTCCTTGAGCTCGGTCTCCATGTTCTTCTTGAACCTTATATCCTCGTCGTTGAGGTATATGTTTACGAACCTTCTTAATTTGCCGTCCGGCTCGCAGATCCTCTCTTTAAGGCCGGGGTAGTTCTTCTCAAGGTCTTCAATTATCTCGCTTACATTGCCGCCTTCTGCCGCGACCTCGTCGGCGCCGTTTGTGATCTTTCTCAGCGGTGTCGGGATCCTTACCTTAATGGACATATCGAAAAAAACCTCCTCTTACTTAAACTTTTTTTGTTTTTTTTAAGTTCTGCAGCGTTTAATCCGCTGAACTCAAGGTTATCGAGCAGTTTTGAATTAATGTACCGATTGTGACATCTGATGCCGCGAGGAGGTATCATTGTTCTTAAAACCCCGGGGGTTTCAACCCCGGGAGGGTTCATTTTTTCAGTCCTCGCGCCCGGCAGGGCGGATGTTCATATCAGGTGATACACCGCCCCCGACGCCCCCGCTACCCCGCAACCACCTGCTTTACAGACGCCGGGATAGAGACGATAGATACGGAGCAGTCGCACCCGCTAACCCGCTAACCCGCTAACCCGCAACCACCTGCGCCCCCGTTGCCCCCTTACCGCCGCCTCAGCTCTTCTGGACCTTGAGCCTGAAGTAGCCGTCTTCCCTCTTCACTTCGAGTATCTTGTGCCCCTCTTCCTTTATGGACTTGGGAACGTTCTGTATGGGCTCCCCGCTGTCGAGTATCACTTCGAGGACCTCTCCGGCGTCGAGGGTCTCGAGCTTGAGCTTCGTCTTTACGAAGTTTATGGGGCACATCACGCCCCTTAAGTCTATGGAGGCGTTCGGCTTTATGTCGCTCATCGTATTATCCCTTCACCTCGCGGACTCCCTGCCTGGGCCCGACATAGTCCACCGGCGAGCCGCTCTCGAAGACCGGTTCCATGAAGTCGAGGTAGTTCTTGAGCCCGACCCTCTTTATGGCGTTCCCGATCCTCTCGCCCCTCTTGCCGTTGGCGTTGTACCACTCTATCGTCTTGTGTATCGCCTCGGGGACCTTCTCGTCCGGGAGGAACTTAGAGACCTCGACGGCCTCCATCGGGTGCCTGCCGTGCTTTCCGCCTATCCTTACGATGTGGCCGTACCTCTTGGCCTTCCACGCCTCGGTGGGGCACGCCCTTATGCAGTCCCCGCAGTAGATGCACTTCATGGGGTCGAATATCGGTTTTCCCGTGTCCGGGTCCGACTGTATGGCGTCTTCCTTGCAGGCCTCCGAGCATATCGTGCACCCGGTGCAGTCGGGCTCGTCCCATACGGGCTCGACGACCCCCTGGAAGCCGAAGTCCATCTCCTTGGTCCTGGCGCAGTCTATCGGGCAGCCGGAAAAAGAGGTCTTGAACTTATGCGGCGTGGGAGTGCCGAAGAACTTCTCGTCGACCATCTGCGCCATCGCCTGCGTGTCGGTCAGGCCGTTGGGGTTGTACTCGCACCCGCCGCAGGCGGTAGGGACCCTGACC
>JACRCJ010000001.1 GCA_016219075.1 Deltaproteobacteria bacterium
ATTATGCCCTCGGAAAGGGTGAGCGCCTGAAACCCTTCGAGCGCCTCCTTGTCGGTTATGGTCTCGTAGGTTACCCTACCGGTATCGTTCAGGTACGCGTGCTCGGGGCCTACTCCGGGGTAGTCGAGCCCGGCGGAGATCGAGTGCGTGTCTATGATCTGGCCCCACCTGTCCTGCAGGAGATAGGTCTTGTTGCCGTGAAGTACCCCGACCCTGCCGCCAGTTATCGACGCGGCGTGCTTGCCCGAGGAGACCCCGAGGCCCGCGGCCTCCACCCCGGTCATCTTTACCTTTTTGTCGTCAAGGAAAGGGTAGAAAAGCCCCATGGCGTTACTCCCGCCGCCCACGCACGCTATAAGAAGGTCAGGCAGTCCGCCTGTTATCTCCTTTACCTGCCTTCTCGCCTCTCTGCCGATGACGGACTGGAAGTCCCTTACGAGCATCGGGTAGGGGTGGGGGCCGGCTACGGTGCCGATGATGTAGAAGGTGTTGTAGACATTCGTGACCCAGTCGCGTAGGGCCTCGTTCATCGCGTCCTTGAGTGTCCTGCTCCCGGAGGTCACCGGGACGACTTTGGCCCCGAGGAGCTTCATCCTGAAGACGTTAGGGAGCTGTCTTTTTATGTCGTCTTCGCCCATGTATACTTCGCACTCGAGGCCGAACATCGCGGCAACGGTAGCCGTGGCCACGCCGTGCTGCCCGGCGCCGGTCTCGGCGATGACACGGGTCTTGCCCATTCTCTTGGCGAGAAGTATCTGGCCGATGGTGTTGTTTATCTTGTGCGCGCCGGTGTGGCAGAGGTCTTCCCTCTTGAGGTAAATCTTCGCTCCGCCGCACTTTTTTGTGAGTCTCTCGGCGTAATAGAGCGGAGTGGGCCTTCCGACATACTCCTTCAGGTAGTAGTCGAGCTCTTTCTTGAAATCAGGGTCGGACTTCCACTTGCGGTAGGCCTCCTCGAGCTCAATCACCGCTGGCATGAGCGTTTCCGAGATGTACCTGCCGCCGTACTGGCCGAAGTGTCCCAATTTATCAGGCATCTTTTTCATCTGTCTATCCGTTCGTTTTTTTGTTTTTTCCAGGGTTAATTCTCTTTTTTGGTCTAATAGCCTTTAGCTTGCTGCGCTCTGCAAAAGGCCTTTTTGCGCGCTGGTCGCGCGCCTCGGGGCTATTGCTCCTCTCGCTGTCAAGCTTACTCGCAATAAATACAGAGGCTTGCTCGCTCGCTCTCCTTTAGGCTCGCTACGCAATGCCCCTGGTGTTTGTAAAGACGATACATAAGCATCCTTATTAACTATATTGGAAGTTTTCCGCATGGTCCCGGCTCTAACAACCTCGCAGACTGAGCGCAAAGGCCGCTCAAGCCTTCTTCAACTCTTCTATGAACCTTCTTATCAGGCTTGAGTCTTTTACGCCGGGGCTTTTCTCGACCCCGGAGCTAACATCCACGGCGTAAGGGTTGACGTGTCTTACGGCCTCAAGGACATTTTCCGGGTTCAGCCCCCCGGAGAGTATTATACGCCCAAGTTTTTTTGCTTCAAGGGCAATTTCCCAGTCGAAGGTCTCTCCAGTGCCCCCGGGAAGGCCGGCCTTGAAGGTGTCGAGCAGGTAAGCGCCGGCGCGGTAGCTTCCTACGGAGTTCAGGTCGCCAGGGCCCTTTATCCTGAACGCCTTGATGACCGAGCCGCCGACGCTGTCGCAGAACTCAGGGGTCTCACTGCCGTGAAGCTGCACGCAGGTTACCCCTGACTCCGAGACGGCCTTTTTTATCCCTTCGAGGCTCTCGTCGACAAAGACCCCGACGGCGGTCACGAACGGAGGGAGCGTTCTGATTATCCCCGCGGCCTTTTTCGGCTCTATGTGGCGGGGGCTCCCGGAGTAGAATATGAAACCCAGGGCGTCGGCCCCGCTCTCTACGGCCGCACCCGCGTCCTTTGAGTTGGTGATGCCGCAGATCTTGACCCTTGTGCGCATGCAGCCCCTCCGGTTTTCACGGGTGTTCACAGAACCCCTGAACCAGCGTTAAAGGTTTTTACGCAGGCCCGTGGAGACGCTACGGGTCTGTGTCCACGGGAGGCGCGTTACTCTATGCCTCTCAATTCCTTGAGCTTCCTGCCTATGTGCATGTTGTCTTCCCTCATGAGCGCCTCTCCTATGAGGAAGGCCTCCACCCCGTGTTGTCTGAGCATGAGGATGTCCTGAAATGTGTTTATGCCGCTTTCGCTCACAAGCACCCTGTCCTTCGGGACATAAGGGATAAGGCGTACTGTGGTGTTGAGGTCGGTCTTGAAGGTCTTGAGGTCGCGGTTGTTTATCCCTATGACCCTCGCGTCGGTGTCAAGCGCCCGTTCGAGCTCTTTTTCGTCGTGGACTTCGACGAGGACCGACATGCCGAGCTCTTTGGCGAGCGCCATGAGGTCTACAAGGCGGCTTTGATCGAGTATCGCCGCTATCAGCAGTATCGCGTCGGCGCCGTAGACCCTCGATTCATAGACCTGGTACTCGTCGAAGATAAAGTCTTTCCTCAGGGCCGGGATCTTCAGGTTCCTCCTTATCGCGGCGAGGTACTCTATGTTGCCCTTGAAGTACTTCTCTTCGGTGAGGATGGAGACGGCGGCGGCCCCGTTGGCCTCGTAAATGCGCGCGATCTCGGCGGGCATGAAGTCGTGCTTTATGACTCCCATGGACGGCGAGGCCCGTTTTATCTCGGCTATTATCCTTATCGCCGCGGCGCCCTCCCTGGGGGCGAGCGCGGAGGCCAGGTCTTTCGGGTTCCTGAACTCTGCGCCTATCCTCTGCTTGAGTCTGTCGATAGTGCTGTACTTCTTTATATGTTCGAGTGCTTCTTTTTTCGCCTGTACGATCTCGTCGAGCATCATCTGTTGGTTATCCTTTTCAGTTTTTCGAGCTTGCCGAGGGCCTCTCCGGAATCGATGGAGCCGTGAGCGAGCGCGATCCCTTCCTCGATGCGTCCAGCCTTTCCTCCGGCGACTATCGCGGCGGCGCTGTTTAATAACACTATGTCTCTTGCGGGGCCCTTCCCGCCGCCAAGCACGCCGAGTATGATCCCGGCGTTCACTTCAGGGTCCCCGCCCTTGAGATCGGCGGGTGAGCACCTCTCGAAGCCGAAGTCCTCGGGCTTTATATGGTATGTTCGTACAGAACCGTCTTTTAATTCAGTGACTCTTGTCTCACCGGTCAAAGTTATCTCATCCAGGCCGTCTTCGCCCCGTACGATGAAGGCGTGCACGGAGCCGAGGTTGAAGAGCACCATCGCCAGTATGTCGGTAAGGGCCGGGTCGTAAACCCCCAAAAGCTGGCGTTTTGCGCCAGCCGGGTTGGTAAGGGGCCCAAGGATGTTGAAGATGCTCCTTATGCCGAGTTCCCTTCTGACCGGGGCGGCGTACTTCATCGCCCCGTGCAGAAGTGGGGCGAAGAGAAAGCCGATGCCCGCTTCCCTGATGCATTCCTCCACTCTGGAGACCTCGGCCTCGATGTTTACCCCGAGGGACTTGAGTACATCGGCGCTCCCGCACTTTGACGAGACCGAACGGTTGCCGTGCTTTGCCACAGTCACTCCGGCCCCGGAGGCTACAAAGGCCGCGGCCGTTGAGATGTTGAAGGTCATCGATTCGTCCCCGCCCGTTCCGCAGGTATCGACGACATTGTCCCCCGGGGCCTCTATGCGGGTGGCCTTCTCACGCATGACCCTGGCGGCGCCGGTGATCTCGGCGACGGTCTCGCCCTTCATGCGGAGCGCCGTTATGAACGAGCCTATCTGGGCCGGGCTCGCCGC
>JACRCJ010000314.1 GCA_016219075.1 Deltaproteobacteria bacterium
CAAGCTCATGGCCGTCTTCGCCCCTATCGCAGGCTGTATTATGCTCATCGCCAGGTATCTCATGTTCAAGGACCTGTTTTTGTCCGTCACGCTCATGATGGACGCCATGATAAGCATCGTCTGGTCGATGGGCCTTCTTATCGCCTTGGGCTTCCCTGTCCACATCATGAGCTCCATGGCCCCGGTCTTTCTCATGGCGATAGCCACGGACAGCATACATATCTTCAACGAGTTCTACTTCCGCTACAGGGAGAAACGGGACAAGAAGGCCGCCATAATAGAGACCATGAAGGCCGTGGGAAGGCCCGTGCGTTATACGGCGCTTGCAACCGCCGTGGGTTTCGGGGTGCTGCTGTTCATGGATATCGTCCCTGTAAAGGTCTTCGGCGGGGTGGTGGCCTTCGGCACGGTGGCCTTGAGGGTCTTAAGCTTCAGCTTCATCCCCGCGATGTTCACCTTTGTCAAAGAGAAAAATATAGAGAAGATAGCTACTGGAGAGGAGATCTCTACCGGCAGGTCGTCCGGTTTTTTACGGGGCCTTGCCTCAGCCGGGGCGCATAGCCCCAAAGCCACGGCCGTCATAGGTCTTATCTTCTTCGGCGTATCGATCGTAGGCATATCGAAGATCGTCGTCAACAACAACATGGTCGAGTGGTTCAAGAAGAATAGCGACATCCGCACGGCAGACTCTGTCCTAAATGCAGCTCTCGGCGGCACCTCTTTAGGTTACGTGGTCGCGATCTCGGAGGAGGACGAATACATAAAGACCCCGGAGGCGATGAGGCAGATAGAGGGACTCCAGAGACACCTTGAAAGGCTTCCCGTTGTCGGAAAGACCACCTCCGTCGCGGATTACGTGAAGAGGATAAACAGGGTCCTCCACGACGACGACCCGAAATACGACACGGTCCCTTCCTCAAAGGAAGAGATCGGACAGTACCTTTTCCTTTTCAGCATGTCCGCAAAGCCGTCCGACCTCGACAACGTGGTCGACTACCCATTCAGGAAGGCCAACATCTGGGTGCAGCTGAAGACCTGGGACGCCGACGCCATGCGTAGCGTCATAAGTGCGGTTGACGAATACAAACGGACAAACCCCGGCGCTCTCAATTTCAGGCCCGCCGGGATAGCGAACTTCAACCTCGTCTGGAACGACGAGGTCCTGTGGGACATGCTCAAGGGGTTCATCATAGCCCTCGTTGCGATATTCGTTATCCTCTCCTTCAACTTCGGGTCGGTAAAATGGGCGGCCATCGGGTATACGCCGCTACTTTTTACGATACTCCTCATCTACGGCGCCGTCGGATTTATGGGCAAGGACTTTGACATGCCGATAGCGGTCTTGAGTTGCCTGTCCCTCGGCATGGCGGTGGACTTCTCCATCCACTTCATAAGCAGGCTCAGGCAGAGGCTATCTGATTTTGGCCAGAAAGCCCCCTCCCCCGAATCCCTGGTCGATGCCCTTTTGTGGACGGCGGCAAGGCCCGGCAAGGGCATAATGCGTAACGCCGTCCTTTTCGCCTCGGCCTTCTCTGTAATGCTCTTCGCGCCGCTTACTCCTTATATCACCGTCGGGGCCTTTATCGTGAGCATGATGCTCTTGAGCGCCATACTCACCATGATATATCTACCGGCCCTGATCGTGCTCTTAAGATGCCGGCTTTTCGGTGGCGGTTGAATGGTTTGAATACGCCTTTCGTGGAAAGGCGACGGTTGGCTAAAAAAGGAGGTTTTACTATGCTCAAATATTTGTTTTTGTTGCTTGCGGTATTGGTACCGCTTAACTCATTCGCCGTCACGCCAGAGGAGGTGATGAAAAACTCGCAGGCCGCTTTCCTCTATCCGGGCAAGGATTTTAAGGCAAGGGTTCTGATGAGGCTTATAAGCAAGTCCGGCTCTGAAAGGACAAGGGAGCTTACGATGCTTAGGAAGAATTACGGAGAGCCGGGAGGAGACCAGAAGTACTTCATGTATTTCTTTCAGCCCGCCGACGTGAAGGACATGGCCTTCATGGTCTACAAATACCCGGTGAGGGACGACGACCGTTGGCTCTTTGTCCCGGCCCTCAACATGGTAAGGAGGATCGCGGCACAGGACAGGCGATCGAGCTTTGTGGGCTCTGACTTCACATACGAGGACGTCTCGGGCAGAGATATAGTAGACGACACTCACGAGATCGCAAGAGAGGAAAAACTGGGAGAGGCGGACTGCTTTGTCGTAAAGAGCACGCCGAAGGCCGCTGACACGGATTACGGTCACAAGCTCTCATGGATAGATAAAAAGACCTTCCTGCCGTTGAAGGAAGAGTACTTTGACAGGAGGGAGACTCTCTACAGGGTCTTTACCGCCGACGAGATTAAGGAGATAAAGGGGTTCCCGACCGTCACCAAAAGAACGATGAAGAACCTCCAGAGCGGACATTCAACGGAAACGGCCTTCACGAAGGTCGACTACAACATGGGGATAGAGGACAGCCTCTTTACCGAACGGTACTTGAAGCAGCCGCCCAGGAAGTGGATAGACTGAGCGCGCCTTTGCGCGAACAACAACCCTGAACATGATAAGAATACTTTTATACGCCTGCCTTGCAACGTTAGCCCTCATCACCCAGAAGGCATATGCCTGGGATTTTTCAGCCGGGGGC
>JACRCJ010000064.1 GCA_016219075.1 Deltaproteobacteria bacterium
GACCTCATCGTCGTAGCCCCGGCCACCGCGGATTTCATCGGCAAAGTCGCCTCCGGCATAGCCGACGACCTTCTGACCACGATGGTCATGGCCGCCACGGCCCCGGTACTCATAGCCCCGTCGATGAACACGGTGATGTGGGAGAACCCGATAGTTAAGTCGAATGTAGAGAAGCTTCAACGCCTCGGCTACCTCTTCGTCGGCCCCGACGAGGGAGACCTTGCCTGCGGGTACAGGGGCAAGGGGAGGCTTTCGGCGGTCGAAGAGATAATGGAGGCGGCGGTAGACGCCCTGAGCGCCAAGGACTTGTTGGGCGAGAAGGTCCTTGTCACTGCCGGCCCGACAAGAGAGCCGATAGACCCGGTGAGGTACGTCTCGAACGCCTCGTCCGGGAGGATGGGCTACGCGATAGCGAGGGCGGCAAAAAGAAGGGGGGCAGAGGTCGTCCTTGTAAGCGGCCCGTCGTCGGTGCCCAGGCCCGCGGGCATAGCCTTCGTACCGGTCGTGACGGCCGATGAGATGCACGGGGCGTGCGTAAGTTACTACCCCCAGTCCACGCTTGTCATAATGGCCGCGGCGGTGGCCGACTACAGGCCCAGGAAGAGCTACCCGACGAAGGTCAAGAAGGAGGCCGCCAGCCTCGCCGTGGACATGGAGAGGACGGAGGATGTGCTTAAGTACATGGGCAGGAAGAAAAAGAGCGGCCAGTTCCTCGTGGGATTCGCCCTTGAGACCGAAGACCTCGAAGAGAACGCCAGAAAGAAACTTAAAGACAAGAACCTCGACCTCGTGGTGGCCAACCTCCCGGCCGGGCTCGACAGCGAAACCAACCAGGTGACGATAATCAACAGGGACGGCGACACCGAGGTGCTGCCGCCCATGAAGAAAGACGAGGTCGCCGACAGGATACTCGATAATGTTGTGAGGCTTAAAAGGGGCGAGGGGGCTTTTTGAGGGGGCGGGCCTTGGGCCGGGCCTTGCCGGATGATCGGTCATTAAAAAGAAAAACCCCCTTCAAGGGGGTTTTTCTTTTTAAGCTTAAAGGGGCGGCCGAAGGGCCTTCCCCGGGGGAAGGCCGCCCTGAAGATATTTTTTCAGCGCCCGCTCAGATCTTCACCCAGGCAAGCGCGCTGTCCATCGCCTCCTGCCAGTCCTTGCCCTGTCTCTGGATCGTCTTGAGTTTTTTTCTCATGAACTTGGCGGCGTTCAGGTTGTGTTTGCCCGTCGGGTCTTTCTTCACGCACGCGGCCTTGTGCTCATGGTTCAGCAACCCCATGACCGCTTCGAAGGAGGCGGCGAAGAACTTCTCCTTGTCCTCCCTGTGTAGCGCCCAGCGCGACCTGTCGGAGAGGAGGTTGAGCATCCTGTGCCACTGCTGGAACCTCTGCAGGCTCATCATCGACGAAAAAATCGTCTTGTTCGTCCTGAACGACAGCGGGGTGTCCTCGATGATAGAGTCCAGGAGCCTGTCGTTGTCGTCGTGTATCTCCTTGACCATCTTCTTGGGGAGCTCCCACACCCGTTTGTCGGAGAGCGCGTCGAACCTCATCTCCCAGTAGATGTGCCTCAGGGTGCGCGCCGAAAACGAGCGTATCATCATCTCGGGGATGAAGTGGTTGTGGGCTACGGTGTCGGCGGCAAGGTGGCTCAAGTACCCGAGGGCGAAGGCCTTTTGTGAGTTGCTGTCGGCCTTTTTCAGGAGCTTGAAGCCGACCTTCCAGTTGTGGCAGTGCTTCAATTCCTCGACGAGGTTCTTCCCGACGACTATGTCGGCGCTGACATTGCCGTAGAGAAAGTCGTAAGGGAAGGTCTCTATCAGGAGCTTCACTGGCGTAACGAGCAGGTTGGTCTTGCTCAATACGGCGTATCCGATCTCAAGGTGAGTGGCAGGGCCCCACGCGAAAACCGTATCCGGAAGGATCAATACCAATAGGAAAGAAAATACTATAGCCAAAACCGCCATGATATAATATGCTATCCGAAGGGATTAGAGTTGTAAAGAAGAAAAAGAGAGCCTCGGGGAAAGAAATCCTTGGAAATGGACGCTAAAGACGAATACAACCGCATAGTCGACGGCTTGAGGGACCACCTTGATCTCCTCTTCTTAAGCGGGGTCGCTTATATCCCTGCCGCCCCTTCCTCCTCCGCGCGTCCGTTACTGACCGAAGAGCCGGACCGGGGGGCTACGGCCAGGGTAACGGCCGGGGGCCTTGTCCAGAGGGTGATGGAATGCGGCGTTTGCGCCCCCGCCGGGGGGCGCAAGAAGGTCGCCTCCGGCAAAGGCGGCGAGGACTCCGAACTCGTCTTTGTCGGAGGGGCGCCGGGAGCGGCCGACGCCGCC
>JACRCJ010000065.1 GCA_016219075.1 Deltaproteobacteria bacterium
CCGCCGACCGCGGCCATGTAGACGGCCTTGTTCTTTTTTATCGATTCGAGGACTTCCTTGTTCCTTGCGCCCTTGCCGACCATGCCCTTGAGACCGAGGTCCAGAAGACGGGCGGTGTAGGCGTCCATCCTGCCGCTTGTGGTCGGGCCGGCCGAACCTATGACCTGGCCCGGTTTCGGGGGCGTGGGGCCCACATAATATATTATCTGCCCCTTTATGTCGAACGGGAGCTTCTCACCCCTGTCAAGGAGCTCTATGAGCCTCTTGTGCGCGGCGTCTCTCGCCGTGTAAAGGACGCCCGTTATAAGGACCTTGTCCCCGGCCTTGAGGTCCGCGGTATCCGCGTCCGTGAGCGGGGCGGTTATCCTCTTCGGTTCCGTCATCGTCTATATCACCGCTTCCTTGTGCCTGTCCGCGTGGCACTGTATGTTTAACGCCACAGGAAGGCTCGCGATGTGGCAGGGATATGTCTCCACATGGACGGCAAGGGCCGTTGTGGTCCCGCCGAAACCCATCGGGCCTATCCCGAGGTTATTGACAAGCGTCAGCAACTCGCCTTCGAGGGCGGCAACGTCTGAGTCCGGGTTCTTGGAGCCTACGGGCCTCAAAAGGGCCTTTTTGGCAAGGAGCGCGGACTTTTCGAAACTCCCGCCGACTCCGACCCCGAGGACTATCGGGGGACACGGGTTTCCGCCGGCCTCCCTGACCGACTCGACGACGAAGTCCTTTATCCCGGGGATACCCTCGGCGGGCTTGAGCATCTTAAGCCTGCTCATGTTCTCGCTTCCGGCGCCCTTGGGGGCTATCTTTATCTTCACCTTGTCCCCTTCGACTATCGAAGTGTGGATTATGGCGGGGGTGTTGTCCCCGGTGTTTGTCCTCTTGAGCGGGTGGCAGACGGACTTTCTTAAAAACCCGTCCTTGTACCCCTGACGGACGCCTTCGTTCACGGCGTCTTCGAGCGAGCCGTCGAGAGCGACTTCCCTGCCGACCTCTATGAAGAAGACCGCTATGCCGGTGTCCTGACACATCGGCACCGACTCCCGGCCGGCTATCTCGAAGTTGTCGATTATCTGACCGAGGACCTCTTTTCCGAGAGGCGACGCCTCGGTCTTTCTGGCGGCCTTTAAGGCCCCGGCCACATCCGGCTCAAGGTCGTAAGCGGCGCTCAGGCACAGGTCCCTGACTTTTTTCGTGATGTCTTTAACGGAGATATTTCTCAAAACCGGATCCCTTTAAAATTCTCCGCCATTTATGGCGGAGAATTTTGATGGTAAGGAAAAATCATTTATATTTGCCGCTCCTTGACCCAACGCTACAGCTATGGGATTGCGCAGCACCACACCCATTCAAACAGCCGTTGGGCTACCCGCCTATTTTAAGATCTTCTATGAGGCCCTTTACCGCATTCACGCTCCCCATGAACTCTTTCTTCTCGTCCGAATCGAGCTCTATCTCGAATATCTTCTCGACCCCGTTGGCGCCGAGCATCACTGGCACCCCTATGAACAAGCCCTTCACGCCGTACTGCCCGTCGCAGTAAGCGGCGCACGGGATGACCCTCTTTTTGTCCTTCAATATCGCCTCGGCCATCTCCGCCACGGCCGCCGCCGGGGCGTAGTACGCGCTGCCGGTCTTTAAAAGCCCGACTATCTCGCCTCCGGCCTTCTTGGTGCGGGCCATTATCGCGTCTATCCTCTCGGGGGAGAGGAGCTGCGTCACAGGCACGCCGGAGACCGTGGCGTATCTCTTCAGGGGGACCATCTCGTCGGCGTGGCCGCCGATGACCATGGCGTGCACATCCTCCATGGATACCCCCAGTTCCATCGCTATGAAAGACCTCATCCTCGAGCCGTCAAGCGCCCCGGAGAGCCCCATTATCCTGTTGGCCGGCAGCCCGCTGAACTTCCACGCGGCGTAGACCATCACGTCGAGCGGGTTCGTCACTACAAGTATTATGGCGTCCGGGGAGTGCCTGACTATCCCCTCGACGACCGTCTTCAATATCCCCACATTGGTGTTAATAAGGTCGCTTCTGCTCATCCCGGGCTTCCTCGGGATGCCGGCCGTGATGATGACGACATCGGAGCCGGCCGTGTCCCTGTAATCGTTCGTCCCTTTTACATCGGAGTCGAAACCCTCAACTGGAGCGGCCTCCATGAGGTCGAGTGACTTTCCCTGCGGGACCCCCTCTACTATATCGAGGAGCACTACGTCTCCGAGTTCCTTGGTTGCCAGCCAGAGCGCGACGGTGGCGCCGACATGACCCGCGCCGACGACGGTAATTTTTTTCCGGGCCAAAGCAGACCTCCTTGAGGAATTTTTATCAGGAATATTGTAACGCTTTCCGTGTAGAGACGCCTCCCTGAAAAAACAAATCTCCGGGAGGTCTGAGTTTTAAGAAAATTTTTAAAGAAAAAAAACCGGTCAAGCCAGGAGAGTCTTTTAGCGGAGGGAGTTTAAAAGCGAAAAAATGCCAATACATCCGCAGACTTGCCCTGCCTCCGTGTCTCTCTCTCCGTCGTGGCGTCCTGGCCGGAGACACCTTCCAACTGTTTTGACTTCGAAGGCATTCCCCTTTATTGTATACAGTATACAAAAACACCC
>JACRCJ010000066.1 GCA_016219075.1 Deltaproteobacteria bacterium
ACCGGCAAGGTCAGGGAAGAGCTCAAGGCAAGGACCGGCGAGGACAATGTAAGCATATTCATCCCCTGCACGCCCAACCCCACGACCGGCTACTACATAGTGGCGCGCGAAAGCGACGTCATCTACCTCGACATGAAGGCCGAGGACGCCTTCAAGCTCATAATGACCGGCGGGCTTGTCGTCCCAAAGCACGATGGTCTGGCGCATCTGACAGACGCGGTCCATGCCGGCATCAAGGTCAAATCGATATGAACCCCCGGCGGTTAAAGCCCCGGGGTTTTAAGAGCGTTAAAAATAAACCGCGGATGATCTTTTCCGGCCCCGGCCTGTTTTTTTCCTTTACCGCCGGAGCCGATTCATCTATATTGTCTTTTCTGATAACTGCAGCCCCTTTTTCGGGCCGTCCGGCTTTGCTGCTCTAAAAAATATTTAAGTTCATGAAGGGGCGATATGGAAAATCTCAAGAAACTCCACAGTTTTGACTCTCTTGACGAGCTATCGATAAATACTATCAGGTTCCTCTCGGTGGACGGGGTTGAAAAGGCCAAATCAGGGCATCCGGGGATGCCGATGGGAGACGCCCCGATGGCCTATGTGCTCTGGTCCCGGTTTTTAAAGCACAACCCCGGCAACCCCAAATGGCCAAACCGTGACCGCTTCGTCCTCTCCGCCGGACACGGCTCGATGCTCCTTTATTCGCTGCTGCACCTCACGGGCTACAAGATGGATCTTGAGGAGCTTAAGAACTTCAGGCAGTGGGGCAGCCACACGCCCGGACACCCCGAGTACGACATTGAAAGAGGGATCGAGACCACGACCGGGCCACTGGGCCAGGGGTTCGCCAACGGGGTCGGCATGGCCATGGCCGAGAGGTATTTAGCCGACCGCTACAACAGGCCGGGCTTCCAGGTCTTCGACCACCATGTCTATTCCATTGCGAGCGACGGCGACATGATGGAAGGCGTGTCAAATGAAGCGGCATCCATTGCCGGCCACCTCGGACTCGGCAAGATCGTGTGCCTCTACTCCGACAACAAGATAAGCATAGAAGGCCCCACCGACCTCGCGTTCACCGAAGATGTGGGCAAAAGGTTCGAGGCGATGAACTGGCATGTGCAAAGGGTCGGCGGACTCGACCTTGAGGGGATAGCCGGGGCCATAGAGGCCGCCAGACGGGAGACCGCCAGACCGTCTCTCATAATGGTGCGCACCAACATAGGCTACGGGAGCCCCGCCAAGCAGGACACGGCCGACGCGCACGGAGAGCCGCTCGGGGCCTCCGAGGTAAAGGCCGCTAAAGAAATGCTGGGATGGCCGCTTGAGCCCGCCTTCCACATACCCGAAGAAGCGCTTAAGTCCTTCAGAAAGGCCGTTGATAAAGGGAAGGCCCTTGAAGCCGAATGGAACGGCCTTCTTGAGAGATATGCGAAAGAGCACCCGGAATTGGCCGCCGAGGTCAGAGGGATAGTGGCGGGAGTGCGCCCGGACGGATGGGTAAAAGACCTTCCGGTCTTTACCGAAAAGGACGGCCCCGTGGCAACACGGGCCGCCTCAGGAAAGGTCTTGAACGCCATAGCCAAAAAGGCCCCGTTCCTTCTCGGAGGCTCGGCGGACCTCGCCCCCTCGACAAAGACCACGCTCTCAGGCATGGGGAACTTCCTTCCGGACAAGGTCGGCAGAAACCTGCACTTCGGCGTCAGGGAGCACGCGATGGGCTCCATCTTGAACGGCATGGCCTTGAGCAAGGCCCTTGTGCCCTACGGGGCGACATTCCTCATATTTTCCGACTATATGCGTCCTCCAATAAGGCTTGCGGCCCTGATGAATCTCCAGACCGTATATGTCTTCACCCACGACTCCATCGGCCTCGGTGAAGACGGCCCGACGCACCAGCCCATAGAGCAGCTCTCAGGCCTGAGGGCGGTCCCGCACCTCAAGGTAATACGCCCGGCCGACGCCAACGAGACGGCCGAGGCATGGAAGACGGCCCTTTTAAGCACGGACGGCCCAGTGGCGCTTGTCCTGACGCGCCAGAACCTCCCGGTCCTCGACAGGACGAAGTACGCCCCGGCCTCCGGCCTTACGCGCGGGGCTTATATCCTCGCGGACTGTCCCGGCTCCAGCCCCGAAGTGATACTTATAGCCACTGGCTCTGAGGTGCACATTGCGCTCGAGTCCTACGGAGAGCTTGTCAAAAACGGCGTGAAGGCCCGCGTCGTGAGCATGCCGTGCTGCGAGCTCTTCGACGCAGAGGACGCCGGGTACAGGAACTCCGTGCTGCCGCCGGATGTGAGGCTCAGGGTCTCGATAGAGGCTGGCTCTCCGATGGGCTGGCACAAGTACGCGGGAAGCGAAGGCACGGTCATCGGCATAGAGAGGTTCGGAGCCTCCGCCCCGTACAAGACCATCTACGAGCGCTTCGGCATTACGGCCGAAGAGGTGACAAAGAGGGCCATGGCCCTTGTAAACGCTAAAAAAGACACGCTTTCTTGATAGGCCCCGTTCACTCTGATATACTTGTATCGTCCAGGTCCGCTTCTTTCCAATTAGTACCATTCGAATCATATCGACCGCGCTCAGGGCCGCCCCGCAAGGCTGCCCTGAGCGCGGCTTATTTCCTATTTTCCACAGGAGAATCCCATGAACCCGCTGCAAAGACTCAAGGAGTTTGGCCAGAGCGTATGGTACGACAACCTGAGGAGGGGGCTTATAACCACAGGGGAACTGAGACGCATGGTGGCCGAGTACGGGGTCTCAGGCGTCACCTCCAACCCCACGATCTTCGAGAAGGCCATCGCCGGCACCAACGAATACGACTCCGAGATAGCGTCGCTCGCACTGGAGGGCAGAAGCGTAGAAGAGATACTCGAAAAGCTGACGATTGAAGACATCAGGCACGCGGCCGACATCCTTAAAACGGTCTATGACGAGACGGACGGGGTTGACGGGTTCGTAAGCCTGGAGGTGAGACCCGACCTCGCAGGAGACGCCGGGGGGACGGTAAGGGAGGCAAGGGCGCTCTTTGCGGCGCTTGACAGGGAGAATGTGATGGTGAAGGTCCCGGCCACCGTCGAGGGGATAGCGGCCTTCGAAGAGCTTGTCTACGAAGGCAGGAACATAAACGTGACGCTCCTTTTTTCGGCCCGGAGGTACGAAGAGGTCGCGTGGGCGTACATAAGGGGGCTTGAAAGAAGGCTCGCCGAAGGAAAACCCGTGGACAATATCGCGAGCGTGGCGAGTTTTTTCGTAAGCCGCGTTGATACGCTCGCAGACATGTTGATAGAGGAGAGGATGGAGGCGGCGGCCTCTCACGACGAGAAGGCCCGTCTCATAGAGCTTGCAGGGAAGGTGGCCGTGGCAAACGCCAAGGTCGCGTTCATAAGGTACTCCGAGATATTCGGCGGCGGCCGGTTTAAAACGCTCGAGGAAGAGGGCGCAGTCCCGCAGAGGCTTCTTTGGGCCTCAACGGGTACGAAGAACCCCGCTTACAGCGATGTGAAATATGTCGAGGAGCTAATAGCCGGGGGGACGGTCAATACCATGCCCCTGGACACGATGCTCGCCTTCCACAGCCACGGCGAAGTGGCGGGCACGCTTTCGGAAGGGCTTGAAGAGGCGAAAAAGGTCATCTCGGAACTCTCCTCCGTCGGGATCGACTACGACGCCATGACCGGGAGGCTTGAAAAAGAGGGGGTCGAAAGCTTCATGAAGTCTTATGACGGCCTTAAAGAGCGCCTGAACGACAAGAGGGACGCCGTACTCGGAAAAGACGGGTATGGCTCCTCTTTTTCCATAAAGGGGTTCGAGGAGCCGGTGAAAGAAGCGCTGAAGAAGCTCTCCGCGGACGGCTTTCTGGAGAGGCTCTGGGAGAAGGACGCCACGCTGTGGAAAAAAGACCCCGAAGAGAAGAAGCACATAAGAAACTCGCTCGGCTGGCTTGCCGTCCCGGCCGCGATGGAAGAGAACCGTGGGATGATCGAGAAGTTCGCGGCAGGGGTCAAGGAGGAGGGGTTTAAGCACGCCGTATTGCTCGGCATGGGGGGCTCAAGCCTTGCCCCGCTTGTGTTAAAGGAGTCGTTCGGCCCGGTAAAGGGATACCCTGAGCTTACGGTGCTCGACTCGACCGACCCGGAGGCCGTGGCACAGACGGCGGCAAGGATAGACATCGCAAGGACGCTCTTCATCTTTTCGAGCAAGTCCGGCTCCACCATAGAGCCCTTGAGCCTCTTTGAGTACTTCCACGATAGGGTCGTCAAGATAAAGGGCGAGCACGCCGGGAAAAACTTCATAGCGATAACGGACCCGGGAACCGCCCTTGAGGGCTTTTCGAGGAAGTACGGGTTCAGGCACGCGTTTATAAACCCTCACGACATCGGGGGCCGCTTCTCGGCTCTATCGTACTTCGGGCTCGTGCCGGCGGCAGTGGCCGGGGTGAGCATAGAAAAGCTCCTTTACCACGCCCTTGAGGTCTCGGCGGCCACCGAGCCGTGCGTAAACCCCGAAGAGAGCGAGGCCGTCAGGCTCGGGGCCGTCATGGGAACTCTCGCCAGGGCCGGCAGAGACAAGCTCACGGTCTTTCTCTCAAGGGAGATATCCACATTCGGCCTCTGGATAGAGCAGCTCGTGGCCGAATCCACGGGCAAGGACGGAACAGGGGTGGTGCCGGTATCGAATGAGCCCCCGGCCGCTCCCGGCAACTACGGTGACGACAGGCTCTTCGTATACATAGGCGCGGGTCTGCCGGACCCCGGCACGGCAAAAACGCTCAAGGCTTTGACCGAAGCGGGCCACCCGGTCTTAAGCTTCATCCTCAAGGACCCGTACGAGCTGGGCGGGGAGATGCTCAAGTGGGAGGTCGCCACAGCCGTTGCCGGGCGCATCCTCGGCATAAACCCCTTTGACCAGCCCGATGTCGAGATAGCCAAGAAGATGGCCCGCGACAAGCTCAACGGCGCGGGAGAAAAAGGCGGGCTTAAGTTCCCCGGCGTTCAGCTTGACGGCGGGAACTCCCGGGTCTATCTCGGCAAGACCGCTTACAATCTGCTCGGACTCAAGGACGGGGAGACGGCCAAAGCGATGGAAGGGTTCATTGGGCTTGCCGGCAAGGGCGACTATATCGGCGTACTCGCGTACTTGAACCCGTTTGACGAAGAGACGGGCAGGATGTTAACGGCGCTCCGCAAAGACCTCAGGGACTCAACTGGGGCGGCGACCCAGTTCGGGTACGGCCCCAGATACCTGCACTCCACGGGACAGCTCCACAAGGGCGGGGCCAACAGGGGGGTCTTTATAATGATCACCCACCGTACGGAGAGGGACGAGCCAATACCGGGGAGCGCTTTCAGCTTCTCGGAGCTTGAGCGCTCGCAGGCGTTCGGGGACATGGAGGCGCTCGATTCCAGGGGGTGCAGGGTAGTCCTCGTGGACCTCAAGGATTCGTCGAAAGAGTCGATAAAAGAGCTGGGGTCGTTACTTAAAGGCGCGATAAAGAGCCGGTAGACGAAAGAGCCTTGAGAGGGCCCTTTCGCTTTCCAAGGAGGCGTTTTATGCAGATAGGCATCGTGGGCCTGGGGCGCATGGGCATGAACATGGCCAGAAGGCTTAAGGCAGGCGGACACTCGGTAGCGGCCTTCAACGACACGCCGGACAAGACCAGAGAGGCCGAAGAAGAGGGGATGATTGGGGCCTATTCCCTGAAGGCCCTTGCCGGGGCTTTGAAGAGGCCGCGGCTCGTGTGGCTCATGATACCGGCCGGAAGCCCCGTTGACAAGGCGATAGAAGGGCTCAAAGGGGTCCTTGAAGAGGGCGACATAATAGTAGACGGCGGAAATAGCTTCTACAAGGACGCCATCAGGCGTTCAGACGGCCTCAAGACCGGAAAGATACACTTCCTCGACATAGGCGTAAGCGGCGGGGTCTGGGGCCTTAAGGTTGGCTACTGCCTCATGGCCGGAGGCGAAAGGGCCGTATACGACAGTATCGAGCCGGTGTTGAAGACGCTTGCGCCCCCGGAAGGCTATCTCTACTGCGGGCCCGCCGGGGCCGGTCACTTCGTCAAGATGGTCCACAACGGCATAGAGTACGGGATGATGGAGGCCTACGGCGAGGGGTTTGAGCTGTTGAAGGCCTCGCGGTACGGCTCGACGGTTGATTTCGGCGATGTGGCGCGCCTGTGGGGAAAAGGAAGCGTGGTGAGGTCGTGGCTTCTGGAGCTTCTGGAATCCGCCCTCAGGAAAGACCCGGGGCTTGAGTCGATAAAGGGTTATGTGGAGGACTCGGGCGAGGGGAGGTGGACGGTACAGGAGGCGATAGAAAGTGGAGTTGCCCTGCCGGTCATAACAGAGTCGCTTTTCAGGAGGTTCCGTTCCCGCCAGAGCGATACATTCACTGAGAAGGTCCTGGCGGCGCTCCGTAACGAGTTCGGCGGCCACGCCGTAAAGGCCGGGCGTAAACAGGGTTAGCAGGCTGTTGAAAAACAGCCCGACCCACCCAACGGGCGGGTCCCCCGGGCAATCCATGGATGGATTGCCACTGGGTGCTCGCCGGCTCACGAAGTGATAAGGCGAGCTATACAAATGAAATCTTCCTTGCCAGCCACTACCAAAAGGGAGTGCAATTGCGAGGCTTTTTTTAGCGTTAATAGAAAATACCTGCGATCATACGGCAAGCAAAGCTATAATCGAAGTCTCTGGCGCACCAACATTTAAAAAGCAATTTGTGAGATTTGGCTGAATTCACTTCAGACAAATCGTTGCTGAAAAAGCCATGGAAGGACTTTTTCAGCATCCTGTTAGAGAGAAAAACCGCGCGTCGTTACCGGGAAAAATACAACCATTTGGAAAAATACAGTCCTTTGAGGGTATATCTCTATGGCGGATGAAAAGCAAAACGGCCCCGCGGCTACCATTACCGTAGGCAATGTCGAGACCACGGACCAGCCGTGCGAAGAGTTCTGTTCCGACCCTTGCGGCATAGTCATCTTCGGGGCGTCCGGAGACCTGACCAGGCGTAAACTCATACCGTCGCTCTACAGGCTCTCCAAAAACGGGCTCGTCTCCAAAAACTTCTTCGTCCTGGGCGCTTCGAGGTCGAAGATGAACGACGAGTCTTTCAGGGCCGACATGGAGAAGGCCGTCAGGGAGGACGGCGGGTTTGACGCAAAGGCGTGGGCCGAGTTCTCAAGCAGGCTCTTCTACGCGCCCGTCGACGGCTTCACGGACAGGGCCTCCTACGACCGCCTTAAGGCCGCGCTCTCGGAGAAGAACAGGGTCTTCTCCACGACGGGCAACAGGATATTCTACCTGGCCACCCCCCCGTCGGCCTACGGTGAGATAGCGGGGATGCTGGGAGAAGCCGGCATGTCGGATGAGAGCGCGGGGTGGGCGCGGCTCGTAATAGAAAAACCCTTCGGCAGGGACCTGCAAAGCGCCCTCGAGCTCAACTCCGCGCTCTACAAGCACTTTAAAGAGGAACAGATATACAGGATCGACCATTACCTCGGCAAGGACACTGTGCAGAACATCCTGATGCTCAGGTTCGCCAACACCATCTTCGAGCCGATCTGGAACAGGCGCTACATAGACCATGTCCAGATAACCGTGGCCGAGTCCATAGGCATAGAGAAGAGGGCCGGGTACTACGAGGAGGCCGGGGTGCTGCGTGACATGTTCCAGAACCATATCCTGCAGGTGCTCTCGCTTGTGGCCATGGAGCCCCCGTCGGTCTACGAGAGCGAGCTTGTAAGGGACGAGAGGGTCAAGGTCTTAAGGGCCCTGAGGCCTCTGGGCATGGACAACATGAGGAGTTCGCTGGTGATAGGCCAGTACGCCGCCGGGGAGGTCGACGGCAGGCGGGTCGCCGGGTACAGGGACGAGGAGGGGGTCCCGAAAGACTCGGTCACTCCGACATTCGCCGCCATGAAGGTCTTCATAGACAACTGGCGGTGGCAGGATGTGCCGTTCTACATCCGCTCCGGCAAAAGGTTCCCGAAGAAGTTCTCCGAGATACTGATACAGTTCAAGGCCCTGCCCCACAGGATGTTCAAGGAGACGCTCTACGGCGAGATAGGCCCCAACGCCCTGATCCTGCAGATACAGCCGGACGAGCGGGTGCAGATGAAGTTCCATACGAAAAACCCCGGCTCCAGGGTCAAGCTCCGGGACGTCATCATGGACTTTGCCTACAAGCAGGGGTACACGGGGCTTCTCCTGGACGCCTATGAGCGGGTCATACTCGACTGCATGATCGGCGACAAGATGCTCTTCGTCAGGGAGGACGGCATGCGCCTTTGCTGGTCGTTCCTTAAAGACGCCCTTGAGCTTATAGACGAACAGGGCCCCTACAGCCCGGAGCTGTTGTTCTACAGGTCCGGCTCAACGGGCCCCCTTGAGTCGGACTTCCTTATACAACTGGACGGCAAATTGTGGAGGAACCATGGGTAGGCAGAGGAAGGCCGGAGGCACTCTCCTGGCCGGCGACGTCGGCGGCACAAAGACCTTCATGGGGCTTTTCAGGCTTGCCGGAGAGGGCCTTGAGCTTTTAAGGTCGGAGTCTTACGAGAACAAGATGTTCGGCGACTTCGAAACGGTGGTCGCCGGCTTTCTTGGAAAAAGCGGCCCCGTCTCCCCCGCCTCCATCGAAGCAGCCTCTTTCGGCATAGCGTGCCCGGTGGTCGAGAACCGCGGCACGCTCACCAACCTCCACTGGGTCATAGACTCTTTTGATCTGGCCGGGAGGTTCGGGATAGAAAAGGTCGGGCTTATAAACGACCTCGTGGCCACGGCCTGGGGCACCGGCGTCCTCTCCGAAGACGATTTTCATACCCTTCAGGCCGGAGTGGCAAGGCCCGGCAACTCGGCCCTGATCGCCGCAGGCACCGGGCTCGGAGAGGCTACGATCTTCCGGGACGGTCAGTATTGCGTCCCGTCGGCCTCGGAAGGCGGTCACGCGGACTTCGCCCCGAGGACCACCGTCGAGATAGAGCTACTGGAGTACCTCATCGGCCTGTGGGACCACGCAAGCTACGAGAGGGCGCTCTCGGGGCCGGGCCTCGTCAATATCTATAACTTCCTCAAGTCCAGGAGGGGAGGGTCTGAGCCGGAGCGCCTCTCCGGGAGGATGAGAGAGGAAGGAGGGGCCCAGGTCATCTCCGAAGAGGCCTTGAGCGGCGGGGACAAGAACTGCGTGGACGCGCTCGATCTCTTCATCTCGATATACGGCGCCGAGGCCGGCAACCTCGCGTTGAGGAGCATGGCGACAGGCGGGGTCTATGTCGGAGGCGGAATAGCCCCGAAGGTCCTCCCGGCCCTCGATAGAGGCTCCTTTATCAAGTCGTTCAGGCAGAAGGGCAGGTTCGAGGGGCTCCTTTCCGAGATCCCGGTAAAGGTCATACTGAACGAGAAGACCGCGCTCTTCGGGGCGGCCGTTTACGCCTCGCGCCTTACGCGCTCCGGTCTTGAGACCGCGGTTAAGAGTATCCATGGGCCCGGCGTGCGGGCCTCAGCTTAAGGAACGGGTGTGGAAAAGCCGGAAGGTCTACGGGTCTATAGAGACACGGATGAACTCGCACGGGCCGCCGCCCGCCTATTACTCAATCTCTCGTCGGAAAAGATAAAGGAGAAGGGGTCGTTTACCGTTGTCCTCTCGGGCGGCAAGACCCCGGAAACCCTCTACAGGCTGCTCGCCTCGCCGGAGTTCAAAGAGAGTATTGAATGGACGAAAGTCCGCATCTTCTGGGGTGACGAGAGGTGCGTGCCACCGGACGACCCGGAGAGCAACTACGGCATGGCCTCAAGGGCACTGTTGTCGAAGGTCCCGGTGCCGCCGGAGAATCTCCACAGGATAAAGGGGGAGCTCGGCCCGTCGCTCGCCTCCGCGCTCTACGAAGAGGAGATAACGGCTTACTTCAAAGACTCGGCCCCGGTATTCGACCTGGTGCTGCTTGGGCTCGGAGAAGACGGGCATACCCTTTCGCTCTTTCCCGGAACAGAGGCGCTTGACGAGAGAAAAAGGCTGGTGGCCGGAAACTTCGTCGGGAAGCTCGGCTCATGGAGGGTGACCATGACGCTACAGCTGGTGAACAGGGCGTCAAACCTCGTCTTTATAGCCGCCGGGGCCGGGAAAAGCAGGGCCCTGAAAGAGGCTCTTGAAGGCAGAGACAATCCCGCGGGGAAGATAAGGCCCGTAAACGGACGGCTTCTTTGGCTTGCGGATATGGACGCGGCCAAACCACTAAAGGGGTTTTAAGCCGTAGCGGCGTACCGTGAGGATAAAAAAAGGGGCGGCTGCAGGGCCGCCCCTTTGACTCGTTTTGCGCTTTCTTTTTTGGTACGAAACATCGTTTACTTATAACGCCGAGGGAGACTCCGGCTTCGGCGGAAAGGCTGTCCGTCTTTTCCCGCCCCCCCCTCTTACTTTACTCCCGTGTGACACTTGGCGCATTCGTAGAGCGGGAAGGCTTTCGGGCTGTTGTGGCAGTTCGGCGACCCGCAGTACTTCCCGTCCATGTTCGCCTTCATGTTGATGTTGTTCTCCGAGCGCTTCTCTTTAAATATCTTCGGATGGCAGTCGTTGCATTTGAATAGCTTCTCGTGTTTGGCGTGCGGGTATATTACCGGCCCGACATGCCCCTGCTTTTTCATGCTGGAGAGCTTGTCGTCGAGCTTTATTTCAGCCTGAACGCCAAGGGCCACAGCCGGCATGGCTAATACGAGAAAGAGCGCCGCGAGATGCCTCTTTGTCATCTTACTTTGCCGCTTTCTTGGGTGAAGAATGACATCTCTTGCAGTCCGTAAGCGGGAAGGCTACCTTTCCGTGGCATCTTCCGCACCAGTTGCCCTGCACTATTCCGGTCATCGTCATGTTGTTCTGGCCCGCGGCCGGAACGAATATGGCGGGGTGGCAGGCCTCGCACTTGAGCCAGTATGTATGCATCTCGTGCGGGTATATGACGTCGTCGACAAAATCACCCTTCGCCGGGATGAGGACGTTCATCTGAAGCGGGGGCATCTCTTCGTCCTGCGGGTTAAGCGAGAACCTCGGGGATACTATCTTCTCCCTTACGATCTTGGCCCAGTCGATAAGCCCGTACCTGTCTCTGGGAAGCCCGGCGGCGGACAATGCCTGCGGGTGCCAGCCTCTTCCGGCCTGGAAGGCCATGCTTGGCGGCTTGTTGGGGTCGCCGAGGCCCGCCGGCTTTCCCGAGGTGTCAAGGTATATGACGCTACTGGGGTCGCTCGGATCAAGTTTTGGTTCAACTGCGGTGCCTTTCTCGCTCTTGGCGGGTGCTGCCGCTTCAGTCTTGGCCTTTGCTTTAGCAGCAGGTGTCGCGGACTCAGCCTCTTTTACCGGTGTCGTAACGGCAAAGCCGAAAAAGACCACAAGCGAGAGGAGGGCAACCCTTGAAAACTTACAGGTTGATGACGCTTTCATTATATCCTCCTTTCCGATCTTAGTTTTGATTTGTTGGAGCGTTCGGCTTGGTGCCCGTGTAAGAATGGCACCTGTCGCAATACAGAGGCTCCCACGCTACAAGGCCGTTATGGCATTTACCGCAGAAATCCCCGTTCATGATGGCCGCCATGTTGATGTCGTTGGCGCCCTTCTTGATGATGAAGATGTCTTCGTGGCAGACCTTGCATTTGAATCTGATCCTGTGGAACCAGTGCGGGAAGACCACTGGGCTCACACCCGCTTTTTGCATGCTCTCCGACTTGCTGTTCAGGACGATGTCCCCGTACTCTGCGAAACCTGATTTTGCGGAAAGCAGGCCTGCCGAGATACCGATACAAGTCAGGAGGAGAATCCAGAAGCTTCTTCTCTTCATTGATTGCCTCCTTACGGTTTTTTCCCCGACTTATTTGGTTTTTTGGGTGATAGTAGTTGCGATTATAGCCTTTTTCACATGGCCTCTGTCAAGCTAAAAATTTAGAAATTTGAATTTCTAATGAATTGAAAAGAAGGGGCGGATGTGATATAAATGCGAATCCCCTTTATTTTCAATGCGTTTTAGCGACAGCGTTGAGCTTGGGAGGATGTGAAAAATCTGATCACCGTCCCTTCAAAGTGCGGTTGATTACAATTGTGACATTTTTCCGGGTGGTTTTCAACTGAAAATTCTTTCATTTTATGGAGGTTGTACCTTGTTAGAGAGACTTGGAGATTGGAAGAGGAGTTCATACTGCGCGGAACCCGCCGCCGTCGATATCGGCAAGACCGTGACCCTCATGGGATGGGTGCAGAGGAGAAGGGACCACGGCGGGCTCATATTCATCGACCTGAGGGACAGGACCGGGCTTATGCAGCTGGTCTTCAACCCCGAGGCGGGTGTTGTGCACGCCAAGGCCCACGACTTAAGGAGCGAGTTCGTCATCGCCGTCAAGGGGGCCGTCGGCAAAAGACCCGTCGGCACCGAGAACCCTAATCTGAAGACCGGAGAGGTGGAGGTCGTCGTAAAGGAATTGAAGGTCCTGAACGACTCCGCGCCCCTGCCCTTCATGATAGAGGACGAAACCGATGTGGCCGAGACCACAAGGTTTAAGTACCGCTACCTCGATTTAAGGAGGGCATCGCTCCAGAGAAAGCTCCTGTTGAGGCACAGGGTCGCGATGGCCACGCGGAACTACCTCTCGGAGAACGGCTTCATAGAGCTTGAAACGCCGGTGCTCACAAAGAGCACTCCCGAGGGCGCGAGGGACTTTCTTGTGCCGAGCAGGCTCGCTCCCGGCAACTTTTTCGCCCTGCCTCAGTCCCCGCAGCTCTTCAAGCAGATACTGATGATATCGGGCTTCGACAGGTACTTCCAGATAGTCAAGTGCTTCAGAGACGAGGACCTCAGGGCCGACCGTCAGCCCGAGTTCACGCAGATAGACGCCGAGATGAGCTTTGTTGACAGGGAAGACGTCATAGGCGTGATGGAAGGGCTCATCGTCAGGATATTCAAGGAGGCGGGGGTGGACCTTAAGCCCCCGTTCCCGAGGATGACCTACTCAGAAGCCGTCGGCAGGTTCGGAGTGGACAACCCGGATGTCCGCTTCGGCCTTGAATTGAAAGACCTTACCGGCGCCCTCAAAGGCTCTGGCTTCAAGGTCTTCGCCGACGCCGCCTCCAGGGGCGGCGTCATAAAGGCGCTATGCGTAAAAGGCGGGGCGTCCTTTTCAAGAAAAGACCTCGATGACTTAACCGAGATAGCAGTCTCCTTCGGGGCCAGGGGGCTTGCGTGGGTCAAGCTTACGGAAGAGGGCTGGCAGTCACCGATAGCCAAGTTCCTGAGCGACGCGGAAAAAGAGACCATAGTAAAAGCGCTCGGGGCCGAAAAAGGCGACCTCCTCCTCTTCGGCGCGGACAAGGCCGCCGTGGCCAACACGGTATTGGGACGCCTGAGGCTCAATATCGGCGGCAGGCTTGGGCTCATACCGAAAGAGGGCTACAGCTTCGTGTGGGTCACCGAGTTCCCGATGCTCGATTACGACGAGACCGAAAAGAGGTTCGTGGCCGTGCACCACCCGTTCACCGCCCCGATGGAAGCGGACCTCGAAAAGCTCGACACCGACACCTTGAAGGTCAGGGCGCAGGCCTACGACCTGGTACTTAACGGCAGCGAAATAGGCGGCGGCTCGATAAGGATACACAGAAGCGACATACAGGCGAAGGTCTTCGAGAAGCTCGGGATCGCAAAGGAGGACGCGGAGCTCAGGTTCGGCTTCCTCCTTGACGCCCTGAAGTTCGGCACCCCCCCGCACGGCGGGATCGCCTTCGGCCTGGACAGGATAATGTCGATAATCACCGGGTCAGAGTCGATAAGGGACGTCATAGCCTTCCCCAAGACGCAGAAAGGAGCGGACCTCATGAGCGACGCGCCATCGGGCGTGGACGCCAAGCAGCTTGAAGAGCTCTTCATAAGGCTTGCGAAGAAGGTGGAGAAGACGGAGAAGGCTTAAGAGGGCAGAGGTGTTAAATTGGTTGACAGGGGCGGGGGCTTTTAAGCCCCCGCCTTTTTTATTCTCTCTTAGGGTCTAATACCCGGTAGCTTTCCGCACTTTACAAAAGGCCTTTTTGCGCGCTACCGCGCGCCTCGGGGCTATTGCTCGGCTCGCTGTCAAGCTCGCGCGCAATAAATACAAAGGCTTGCTCGCTCAAGCAGGTTCAGGGTTGTACCCTGAACCTGACAATTCGTGTAACCGCCTTACCTCGAAAAAAATCTGAAGAATGGAAATGCCATGTTGTTGCATTTTCATTTAAAAGCTTTTTGCGCACTGCCGCGCGCCTCGGGGCGAGTGCTCCGTTCGCGGTCGAGCTTGCTCGCAATATATACTGAAGCGTGCTCGTTCGCGCTCCCATAGGCTCACTACCCAATGCCCCGGGGGTGTTGTTAAAAAACAGAATAAGAACCTCACCTCCCTTGAAGGGAGGGGACGAAGGCGAGGGTGAGTTCAATTGGAATGTGCTCAAGCAGGTTCAGGGTTGTACCCTGAACCTGACATTTCATTAAAACGAAAT
>JACRCJ010000317.1 GCA_016219075.1 Deltaproteobacteria bacterium
CTTGCCGTATGGGCACGGGTACTTTCTATTAACGCTAAAAAAAGCCTCGCAATTGCACTCCCTTTTGGTCGTGGCTGGCAAGGAAGATTTCATTTGTATAGCTCGCCTTATCACTTCGTGAGCCGGCGAGCATCCAGTGGCAATCCATCCATGGATTGCCCGGGGGACCCGCCCATAGGGTGGGTCGGGCTGTTTTTCAGCAGCCTGCTAATATCTGCCCGGATGCGGCGCATGCGCCCCTGAAAGACTAATATTTGCTGTAGCCGTCTATCGGCGCCATCCCCTTGAAGCCGTAGCAGCGCCATATCGTGAAGCTCTTAAGAGCGCGTCCGCCGGAGCGGTATACGGTGTAAAGCTCTTTGTCGCACCTGTCGAAGGCGGCCTCCACGACGGCGTCCGCGGAGGCGTCTCCGCCCTTCACATAGATGGCGTTATATCCCAGGAGGTCCTCGAAGCCGGGCCACAGGTCGTACTGGTTCATCCTCCTTGAGCCCGTGTAGGCGTTGTATGTCACCGGGTTGCCCTTCGTATAGAGGGCGAGTTCGCTTGTGATCTGGTAGGTGTCGCTCATGATGAAGGTCTTTCCTGCCGAGTCCATCTCGTCTTTCACGGCCGAGATTTTTCCGCCGAGTTCCTTCCAGCCGGTGACCCTGTTGTAGGGAGGGCCGTCCATGATCCTTTCGGCCCCGAGCGGCTCGAGCGTCCACGGGAAGTAGGCGAAAAAGGACGCGATGGCCCCGGTATACGCCGCAAGGAGGACCGTGCCCTTGAGGACCTTCTTTCCGGCCCCGGAGCACTTCCCGTAAAGCTCCTCAAGCGCCCAGACACCCGCCGGGAAGGCCGTCATGTACGAGGCCACAGCCCAGTTAGCCTGAACCTTACCATGAAGGCCCTTAAAAAGGAAAAACAAAAAAAGCGGCGCCGAGGCGAAAAAAGCCAGCTTCAATCCGCTTTTGTCTGCCCTGAACCCGATGGTTCCGCACCTGAAAAGGCCGTAGACGAGCCCTATGAATATCAGGGGGGTAAGAAGAAGGGCCTGCGAGCCGATAAACTCAAAAAGCGGTCCAACTGAAAGTGTCCCGCTCCCTACATGGGCCTGGCCCATGGTATGTTTTATTGTAACCTGTCCGTGCGTAATATTCCAGTAGATTACAGGGGTTGCGGCCGCGAGGCTCACAAGCGCCCCGATGTACGGCTCCTTCCTTAAAAACCAGACCCTCTCATTCCTCGACGAAAGGAGGAAGAGCGCGATGCACGGGTAGACGAGCACCATCGTGTACTTGCTTAAAAACCCCAGGCCTATGAACAGGCCGCAGAGGTACCACCAGAGTCCGCTTTTTGTGTCTACGGCCCTTTTGACGGCCCAGACCGTTGCGGCCCAGAATGTGAGAAACATGACATCCGTAGTCATGAGTATGGCGCCGATGGAGAATATCGGCGTGATGTTCGTCAGCACCGCGGCCCTGAAACCAGCCGTTTCGCTCCCGAAGAGGTCGCGCCCGATAAGGTATATCAGATACGAAGCGGCCGTTGAGAAAAAGACCGCCCCTATCCTGATCCCGAACTCGGTGGAGCCGAAGACGGAGGTGAAAAAGGCGATAACATAAGCTACGGCCGGGCCCTTGCTGTAGTACGAGAAGTCAAGGCGTCTTGACCACTCCCAGTAATGGGCCTCGTCCGGGGAGATACCGAAAGGCCCCCAGACGATGTACATCATCCTTAAGACGGCAAAAGCGGCCAAAACCGCGGTCAGCTTATTGCTCTTGCTCAACTGCGCCCCTTTTCTTCCTGTAGTATTCCACTATGACCTTCGTAAACCTTCTGTCGGCCTCGAACCAGGTTATAGCCACGGCGCTTCCGAACACCGCCCCGCCCGCGACATCGAGCGGGTAGTGCACCCCGACATAGACCCTCGAGTAGGCCACCGTCACCGCGATCGTCAAAAAGACGGGGAAGAACCTACGGTACCGCGCCGTAAGGAAGACCATGGCCGCGAATATGTTGGTGGCGTGGCTCGACGGGAACGAATACGAGTGGCTGCACCCGGCCAGAAGCCTCACGCCGTCAAGGGCGTTGCACGGCCTTATCCTCATGAAGAGATGCTTGAGTATATTACTCAGGAGGTCGGAGCTCAAAACTACGAAGACAAGAAGGAGGAGGCCCCACCTGTCCTTTTTTTTCCCGAGGATAAGGATTAGGACCGACGCGACGATTATCGCGCCGAGGAAGTTGAACTTCTCCGTGACATACGGCATCAGGGAATCGAGCCACCCGGCCGTAAGCCCCGTGTTTACAATATGGAAAAGGTAGGTATCGAACCTTACTATGGGATCCATCAAGTACCTTCTCTGATAAATTGCTTTTTAAATGGGTGCGCCTGAGACTTCGATTATGGCTTTGCTTGCCGCTTGTACGCGGGTACTTTCCATTGCCGTGACGGCTCACCTATACCTGCCCTTTAAAACCCCCTCAAGGGCAATGATCACATCATCGACCGTTATCCCGTCCATGCACCTGGGCTCCGGGCACTTTTTACGGAAGCACGGGCTGCACTCAAGCCCTTTTCTAACGATGGCGTGGCCCTTGCCGTAAGGCCCGGTCCTCCACGGCGCCGTGGGGCCGAAAAGGGCAACTACCGGGGCCCCGGATGCGGCGGCTATGTGCATCGGCCCCGAATCGACCGTCACGACGAACTCGGAGAGGCCCGCCATCGCCCATAGCTCCTTGAGGTCCGTAAGACCGGCCATGTTAAAGGCCTTCTCTCCTATCTTCTCCCTCATCGCCTCAAGC
>JACRCJ010000316.1 GCA_016219075.1 Deltaproteobacteria bacterium
AGAGGAAGGGGTCCGAAAGCTTCTGGCGGCCTCGGCGCTCTGCAACAACGCGGCCTTGAGGCCGCCTGGCGCGGCGGGCGGCGAGTGGACGATATCCGGGGACCCTACCGAAGGGGCGCTTCTTACGGCGGCGGCAAAGGCGGGTCTCGACCTCGAAGAGCTTAAGGCCGGGTTCGTGCGCTCAGCCCACCTGCCGTTTGAACGGATGCGTAAACGCATGAGCACCGTGCACGCCTTAAGCGCTCGCACGGGAGCCGAATCCCTCTTCGGCGCTACGCAAAAGGGGCGCTCGATGGCCTTCATAAAAGGCGCCCCCACCGAGGTGATCAAACTCTCGTCCGCCATATACGCAAACGGCGGGACGGTAGAGCTTGAGCCGGGCAAAAAAGAAGAGGTCCTCAGGCAAAACGACCTGATGGCCGCCGGGGGCCTTAGGGTGCTGGCCGTGGCCTGCCGCGAGGTGGAGAGTAAAAAATCCTACAAGACCGAAGAGGTCGAGGCGGAGCTGACCTTCATAGGGCTGGTGGCGATGCTCGACCCTCCGAGGCCCGAGGTGAAACAGGCGATTGCGGACTGCGGGACCGCCGGCATAAAGGTCGTCATGGTCACCGGCGACTATGGGCTTACCGCCAGGGCCATAGGCGGACAAGTCGGACTCGTTGCCGAACGGGTAGTGACCGGGGAAGAACTCAACCGTATCACGCACAGCGGATTAAGAGATCTCTTGAAAAAAGGCCCGGTCATCTTCGCGAGGGTAGAGCCCAAGGACAAGTTGAGAGTCGTCCATGCCCTTCAGGAAAACGGCGAGGTCGTCGCAGTCACGGGCGACGGGGTAAACGACTCCCCGGCGCTCAGGAAAGCCGATATCGGCGTGGCCATGGGTCTGAGGGGGAGCGACGTGGCCAAGGAATCGGCCGATATCATCCTCGCCGACGACAACTTCGCCTCCATCGTCGACGCCGTCAGGGAAGGCAGGGCCGTCTACGCCAACATCAAAAAGTTCGTCACATACATATTCGCGAGCAACATCCCGGAGATAATCCCCTTCATAGCCTTCGTCATATTCAAGGTCCCGCTCCCGCTGACCGTGCTCCAGATCCTGGCCGTAGACCTTGGGACCGATGTCCTCCCGGCCCTGGGCCTCGGGGTCGAGCCGCCGGAAAAGGGGATAATGAACCAGCCCCCGAGGCCCAGGGGGAAAAAGCTCCTGGACTTCAAGACCCTTTCAAGGGCTTATCTCTTCCTGGGGCCAATGGAAGCCATATTATGCCTGTCCGGGTTCTTTTTCGCCTACTGGTTAAGGGGCTGGGCGCCGGGCGAGACGATGACGGAGACGGGCGTTATATACGCGGCGGCCACGACCATGACCTTTGCGGGTATTGTCGCTTCCCAGATAGGAAACGTCTTTGCGTGCAGGACCGACCGTGTGTCGGTCTTTACCGTCGGGTTTCTTAAAAACAGGTTCATACTCTTAAGCCTTCTGGCCGAGGTAGCGATCACCCTTATCCTTGTCTACATCCCCCCGCTTGCGCGGGTCTTCGGGTTCTCCCCTCTCGGGCTTAAAGACTGGGCGTTTCTCCTAATATTTCCGTTCGTAATACTCGGGGCCGATGAGCTGAGGAAGCTCTCTATGAGAAAAAACAGCTCTCGCGCCGCCGGAAAATCAACTTGAATATCCCCTCCCCTGTAAGATATTATATAAATAGTGCTTTTTTAAGATTAAACTATTAAAAACGGGGTATCAGCATGGCCGGTCAGATAAAAAACAGGGGTTCGGTGACTCTCGTCCTCTTCAGCGGAGAGATGGACAAGGCGATAGCGGCCTTCGTGATAGCAACGGCTGCCGCCTCGATGGGGATGACCGTCAACATATTCTTCACCTTCTGGGGCCTGAATGTAATAAAGAAGGAGGGCGGGCTCATAAAGGGGCAGAACTGGATGCAGAAGATGCTCAATATGATGAACTACGGGCACGCCAGAAAACTCGCCCTCTCGAAGATGAACATGGCCGGGATGGGGCCGGCAATGATGAAGGTGATGATGTCGAAGAAGAAGGTCCCAAGCCTCAAGGAGTTCATAAAGACGGCCGGTGAGCTCGGGGTGAAGTTCTACCCGTGCGAGATGAGCATGAGCGTAATGGGCCTTAAAAAGGAAGACTTCATAGACGAGTGCCAGGATGTTATCGGGGCGGTTTCTTACCTCGCGATAGCCAAGGACTCGGAAGTGAACCTGTTCATATGAACACTGCCCGGTTAAAGCCCCCCGGGTTTTTGGAACCGTTAAAAAAATGACGCGCAAGGAGCCGGAAAGATGTCCGAATACGCTGTAGACAAGACTTTAGACGCCAGGGGACTCAGCTGCCCCATGCCGTCGGTCAAGACGGCCCTCGCCCTGGAGAAGATGTCTTTAGGCGAGGTCCTCGAGGTCCTAACGGACGACCCGGTCTCTAAAAAAGACCTCCCCGTCTGGGCAGAGTCCACGGGTAACGAGCTTTTAGGCGTCAAGGAAGAAGATAAGACGATAAAGATATACCTGAAGAAGGCTTAAACGGCCTTTCGGCCACGGAGGAACGGGCAAAAGAGCCGTCCCCGTGAGTCTTTTCCGGCAAATCTCTCAACCCACAAAGGCGGGCCCAATGGCTAATGTCTACCATCTCGACCTCAACAGGAAGGTCGTACGGGGGGCCCGTGTCGCACTTCTGCCCGGAGACCCTGGCAGGGTCGAGGCCATAGCAGGAGATATTTCCAGGACCTTCGGCTCAAATTCCGTCAAACTCGCCTCGAAGCGGGAGTTTACGACCTTTCTTTCAAGCGTCCTCGGTAAAAGCGTTCTTGTGACATCGACCGGGATAGGCGGTCCGTCGACCTCGATAGCCGTCGATGAGCTCGCTCAGCTCGGCGTGACCACCTTCATAAGGGTAGGAACTGCCGGGGCCATTCAGGAGCATATCAAAAACGGCGACTGCGTCATAACGACCGGCTCCGTAAGGCTCGACGGGGCCTCCACGCACTACGCGCCCATAGAGTACCCGGCTGTGGCCGACCACGGCGTGGTTTCGGCCCTTATAAGCGGGGCACGGAAGGCCGGGGTCGTTTTCCACGCGGGGGTGACGGCCTCTTCAGACACATTCTACCCGGGTGAGGAACGGACCGACGCCTTCAGGAAGTATATCCTGAGGAGGTTTAGGGGAGCTACCAGAGAACTCCGGGCTCTGCATGTGCTCAACTACGAGATGGAGTCCTCTACGCTTCTGACGATGACGGCCTCGATGGGCCTTAAAGGCGGGTGCGTCACCGGGGTGGTAAACAGGGGGAGCGTCGGCAGGATAACGAAAGAGGCTCTTAAAAAAGGCGAAGAGAACGCCATAAAAACGGCCGTCCGGGCGCTTGAATACATCATCATGAAGGAGGCCTCTTCTACCTGAGCGCCTCAGGGGTAGCCATCCAGCCTATTGACCACCTGCCTTCTTCTCTCCTTAAAAAAACAATAGAGCCCATCCTGAAGTCCACCACTTTCGCGTCTGTCTCTCCGGCCACGAGCAGAGAGACGAGGCATTCCATGTACGGCATGTGCCCCACGAGCATCAGGTCCTCTTCCATGGACAGAACCCTCCCGGCCCAGACCCACGGGTCGTCCGTGGGCGCAAGCATGTCGGTCTCCAGAACGCCATGCTCGGGTTTGAGAAACCGGCCCATGACTTCGGCAGTCTCCTTGGCCCTGGTCTTTCCGCTGTGTAGTATCCGGCTAACCTTCACGCCAGCCCCGGCGGCAAACCGGGCGGTCTTTTCGATATCGGCAAGACCCTTTTCCGACAGGCCCCTCTGAGCGTCCGCGCCGCCGAGTTTGGCCTCCGCGTGCCGTACCAGATAAAGGTTCATCCGGGCCCTCCCCTGGTCTTGAAGGTTATCCAGTTCTTTCCTCCGGTACGGATGAGGGCGTAGAGACCTGAAAACCTCTTCCCCTTGAGCTCGAATACGACCTTGTCCTCTTCCCACGATTCAATCCGGTACTGCCCGCTGTCCCATACCTCCACGGTCCCCGCTCCGTACTCTCCCTCGGGGATCGTGCCTTCGAAGCCGATATAGTCAAGCGGGTGGTCCGGAACCTCGACGGCAAGCCTTTTAACCCCGGCGGACTCGGGGAGCCCCTTCGGGACGGCCCAGCTCTTCAGGACCCCGTTTCTCTCAAGCCTCAGGTCATAGTGCGGATGACGGGACGAGTGCCTGTGGAGTACGAACCTCTTCATCGGTCTTCTCCCATGTTGACATATCCCGCAACCGGGGATATCTTTATCAGGTGTGACTCTAACAGGATGTTGAAAAAGTCCATCCATGGCTTTTTCAACTACGGTTTGGCCGAAGTGAATTCGGCCAAACCTCACAAATTGCTCGACTTTTCAAGTCTTGCAATTTGGCAATCCATCCATGGATTGCATAGCAGGGTGTTTTTCAACACCCTGCTAATTCAATATATTGCAAAAACATCCGATCTTCCACCTTTTTTAAAAAGGAGCGGCCATGCCCGACCTTAAAAAAATTACTCTCCTTCTCCTCGCCCTTCTCCTAACCTCCGGGTGCGCCCCTGTAATATCCCAAAAGACCCTCGAGTCAGTCGACCGCGAGATAAGGTTTTCGGACCTCGTCAAAGACCCGGATAAGTACAGAGGTCAAAATGTCGTCCTCGGAGGGACCATCGTGAGTATCGAGAACAGGGAGGAGAAAACAGAGATAGAAGTGCTCGAACAGCCCCTCAACTACCAGCTCAAGCCCACGGACCCGGAGAGGTCCGAGGGGCGCTTTATCGCCGTATTCGAAGGCTTCAAAGACCCGGCGCTATACTCCCGGAACAGGCGCATAACTGTAGCCGGGGTCTTCAAGGGGATAGTTAAGAGAAAACTCGGGGAGATGGACTACGGGTACCCTGTCGTTGAGCCTCAGGAGCACTACCTGTGGAGGAGCCCCTACGGAGAGCCGTCCGTGGGAGTGGGCGTCGGCATTGGCTTTGGGTTTTGACCGGACAAGGAAAAACGCGGCGCGCGTGGGGGGCGGAACAGCGTAAACCGTCAAGCCCCGGCATGACTTTCGGTCACGCTTACGCGGGAAATCCTGAACGGTTAAAAAAAGAGGGGGGTTATTGAGTGGACATCACTTTTCCGGCGGGGAATGGGGATTACGGCGGGTCAGGCGACCTTCACCCTCAACATCCTTAAGTACGCGTCGACTATCACAGGGTCGAACTGGGTCCCTGAGCACCTCTTGAGCTCAGCCACTATCTCGTCCGTGGTCCTGCCTTTCCTGTAAGGCCTGTCGGCCCCCATCGCGTCCACCGTGTCCGCCACAGTCAGTATCCGCGACGCAAACGGTATCATTTCCCCCTTAAGCCCATCGGGATACCCGGTGCCGTCGTAGTTCTCATGGTGGTGCCTGATGACCGGGGCGATCTTTTTAAGCTCTTTTATCGGGGCGAGTATCTCGGCGCCCTTCGCGGGGTGGAGCCTGATTATCTTCTGCTCCTCCTCGTTAAGCCTGCCGGGCTTGTCGAGGATGTATTCGTATGTGCCGAGCTTCCCGATGTCATGGAGGAGACCGGCGAGTTCCAGGTCCTTCAGTTCGTCCTCGCCGAGCCCCATCTCCGCGCCTATCCCGATCGCTATCTCCGTGACCCTTTCGGAATGCCCGCTCGTCCACGGGCTTTTCGCGTCTATGGCCTTCGAAAGCGTCTTTACGGTCCCGATGAAAAGCTCCTTCAGGCCCGAGAGAAGCCGCGAGTTGTCGAGCGCCACGCTTATCTGGCTGGCGAGGTTTTCGATGGTGGAGAGGTCGTCCGAATTAAAGGCCGCCGTACGCTTCGCCCCGACATTAAGGACCCCTATCACCTCGCCCCTGAGAGTCAATGGGGCCCTGATGTGGGACAAAAAACCCTCTTCGATGAGCAGACGCTCCAGAGCGCGGACCTCCTTTACCTCTTTGAGGTTTGCCGTGTACTGGGGACGGCCCGACACTACGACCTCCGTGACCGTCGTCTCCTCGAACTTTACGAAGGAGTCCTTCTTCAACGAGTTAATACCGTATCCCGCGGCGTATACAAAGCCCCCCCGGTCCCTGTCCACCAGCGCGATGGTGGCCCTGTCGCAGAACATGAGCTTGCCGACCATCCTCGCGGCCGTCTCCAGTATGTCGCGCTGGTCCCGTATCGAAAGTATGCTCATGTCTATCGCGTGCATCGCCTGGATGACCTCGACCTTGCGGGACAGGTCCATCGTCTTGTCGATCGAGTCCTTGTAGAGCCTGGCGACCTCAAGGGCCGTCGATATCTGGTGCGACACCCCGGTCAGCACCTCCGTGTCCCTTTCGCCGAACCCGTCCGTGTACGCCGACCCGCCGTCTTTGTAGACGCAGAGAAGGACACCGAGGGTGCCTTCCTTGCCGAAAAGGGGGATGACGACGACCGGGCCTGACACATCGCCCCATACGGGGGCCGCCGGTCCGTTACAGTGACCATCCGGCCCTCCACGGTCTTCGTGCCTGTACAGGAAAGGCCCTTTTGACTCAATGGCGCCTTTTATGAACGGGGTGTCCGGGGCGAGCGTTTCGACCCTGAAGACCGGGACGGCCTCGGGGAGGAGCCCCTTGCCGCTGCATGGGGTAAAGACCCCGCTTTCGCCGTCCCATAGATACGAAAGGCAGATCCGGCAGCCCATGATGGACTTAAGCCTGTCGACCGCCTTCTCCATGAGGCTTTCGATGTCGGTCGTGTTGGCGGTGGCTTCTGCAATCGTCAGGAGGTGCCTGGAAAGCTCCATCTCTTCCCTGACCTTCTCGCTCGACTCCTTGAGCTTCACGAAAAGCCAGGAGACCTTGATGTACGAGGCGGCCTGGTTGGCGAAGGTGCTCAGGAGGTCAAAGTCCCTTTGCGGGAACTCTTCTTCGTTACTGTATATGCTAAGTACCGCTATCACCTCGCCGTCCTCTATGATAGGAAAGGAGGCCGAGCTCCTGTACCCCCTTTCAGCGGTCACCTGCCTCCACGGCTCGTATCTCCGGTCGGTCTCCAGATGGTCCTGGACCTCGGGCCTTTTATTCTTTATAGCCGCCCCCGTGGGCCCCATGCCCAGAGGAGAGTCGTCATATTTTATCTTTATCGAGGAGAGATAGTCCTGGTCCGCCCCGGCATGCGCCGCAGGGACGACCTCCCGGGTCTCTTTCCTGAGGAACCCTATCCATGCCATCATGTAACCCAGCTCCACCGCGGTCTCGCAGACGACCCTGAGCCTGTAGTTCAGGTCAAGGTTGGCCATGACCCTGATCGAGAAGTTATATAGCGTCTTTTCCTTTTCAGCCGCCCTCCTCTCCTCGGTTATGTCTTCCAGGACATGTATCGAGTAGTCCTTTCCGCTTACCTCGTCCCTCTGAAAGAAGACCCTGACCTTGAATATCTTGTTGATGTACGGGACCCTGACCTCTTCTTCCGCTTCTTCCGCCGCCTCTCCGGGGGAAGCGGTATTTTCAGCGCAGGAGCATAAAGGGCCGTCCATCTTCGGGAAGACCTCGTAGTAAGGCCTGCCGAATATCTCTTTGAAGGGGATGCCGGCGGCCTTCCGGTAGGCGCTGTTGCACCTTATGACCCTCATCTCGCCGTCGTGGATGTAGAGCGGGTCGGAGATGGCGTCGAAGGTCGCCTCCCATTCGTTCTTCGCCTTGAGGATATATGACTTGCTCTCGTTTATGTCCTCGAGAAGGAATAGCATGGCTTTCCGGGTGTCCTCCAGGTCCTGGGCCCTTTCGCCCGCCCTTTCGAGGTCCGCCGTAAGGCGGTCCACCTCTTCCTCAAGCTCCCGTATGCGTTTATTCAGACCTTCCATTTTCTCCCGCCACCTTCGACCTCAAAGCCCTTATCTCCGCCCTCAGCTCCTCCATCTTAAGCTCCCTGCCGACCATGAGTTTATTGAGCCTCTCCATCTCGCCGAGTTTTTCCTTGAGCTTGTCCTCAAGGCTTTTCCTGTAGGAGATGTCCCTGATGACGGCGGTAAAGACCCAGCCTGAGGCGGACCTTTCCGCGGTAAGGCTCATCTCCAGCGGAAACTTTGTCCCGTCTTTCCTCAGCCCCTCGATCACGGTGACCTTCCCGATGAGCGCCCCCTCACCCGTGGACAGGAACCGCTTGAAGCCTTCCCTGTGCCTGTCCCTGTATTCAGGAGGCACGATGGTCTCGATGGGCAGTCCCATGGCTTCTTTCCGCGAATACCCCATCATCTTTTCAGCGGCAGGGTTCCAGAGTATCAATCTCCCGCTCTCATCGACTGAGACGATGGCGTCCAGGGACATGTCTATGGCCCACCTGAAGTCGTCGGCGGTTTTTTTAAGCCTGTTGGCCTCGTTTAACAGGCGCGTGGACTCCGGCACTCTGTCGCTTGCCGTGACAAACTGCGCCTTTATGAAGACCTCCCCGGCGTCCTTCCTGATGTCGCCCTCGAGGGGCTTCAAGTCCAGTGAGAACTTCGAGTCGAGCGCGTACCTGATGATGTGGCAGCAGAAACATGCGTGCGCGTCGAAGTCGTCCTCGAGGGACTTAAGACAGCGCCTGTTGAAATCGACCGGCCATTTTTCGTATATCTCTACGGTATCCGGTTCGTTTTCGCTCCTCTGCGCCCGTGCCTCCTGAAAGTACCCGTTCTCCGTAAAATACGAATACACCGAATTGATGGTGTCAACAGGGTCGTCCCTTAATAGCTCCACGCCGTCTTCCCTCAGCCTCTCCAGGGCGATCCTTCCGACCTCCTTCCAGATGTAGGACGCTTTGTAGCCGATGACGCTTGCCACGCACTCCGAAAGGGCCCGGCTCCAGAGGCTTATCACCCTGCTCAATCTTTCTTCCCTTGAAAACCCGGCTTTAATATCCATCCCGGCTCCTCGACCTGATAAAGGGCGGCGCGCCTCACACGGGCGGCCGTGCAACCGTTTTTCCGCTCTTCGGCATCTTTGCGTCTGGCTGCGATGGTCCGGGCATAGAGGCTGAAACCAAGGAAGCTGAGAGATATGAAAAGCCTCATCCATAACTCGTTCATATCCGCCGGTATCAACACGGCCATGAACGGACCTTCTTCGAATGAACCCTCCCCGGGCTTAAAAACCCAGGGGTTTCAGAACGTTAAAAATAAAACTTCATGGATGACGGACTCAAGAAACCGGTAGAGCGCCGCCGGAAGGATGCCGATAAGGACGAATTTATCCGCCGGGCAGACGAGGAACTTGCCGTTCATGCGAAAACCCCGGAATATTTAACAGGTTTTCCGGAAGTGACCGGCGGCCGCCTTTAAGCGGCCCTGGCTTTGACTATATGGGGTTCTTAGGATGAGAGATGCGATGGATGTGACGTGAACCGTGGTGTGAGTCTCTTTCTTCTAAACCTTCGCCCGCGCCGAGAGGGCCTCTTTTTTCATCGCCTCTATCGTCGCCTTGTAGTCCTTTGTACCGAAGACGCCTGAGCCTGAGACGAAGACATCGGCCCCGGCCCGGGCGGCCTGCCTGATATTGGAGACCTTTATCCCGCCGTCGACCTCAAGCTCTATGGGTTTGCCTGTCTCATCGATCATGCGTCTGACGGCCTCTATCTTCTTAAGGGCGGAGCGGATAAAACCTTGGCCGCTCCAGCCCGGGTTTACGGACATGATGAGGACAAGGTCCACATCCCCTATGATGTCTTCAAGGGTATTGACCGGGGTGGCCGGGTTCAGGGAGACTCCGGCCTTCTTCCCGTGGTCTTTTATAGACTGCACGACCTTGTGAAGGTGCTTCGTTGCCTCCACATGGACGGTTATGATGTCGCTTCCGGCCTTGGCGAAGTCCGATATGTATTTTTCAGGCTCCTCTATCATAAGGTGGACATCGAGAGGGAGGGCCGTAGCCCTTTTGACAGCCTCGACTACGAAAGGCCCTATCGTTATGTTAGGGACGAAGTGTCCGTCCATGACATCGACATGCACATAATCGGCTCCGGCGGCCTCTATATCCGAGAGTTGTTTTCCGAGGACCGTGAAATCCGCCGAGAGTATCGATGGAGATATCTTCATTACAACCCCTTTTTATCTTTAAAATTCTCCGCCATGAATGACGGAGAATTTTGATGGTACGGAAAAATCATTTATATTTGCCGCTCCTTGACCCAACGCTAAAGCGACGGGATTGCGCAGTACCACACCATTCAATGCTTAAATGCCCGACATATGATTTCTTACCAGATTTCGGCTGGTTTGTCCAATTTTTTAGCAATAAAGAGGGCTCTTGCAGGTAAGGACCTGCTCGGCCCTGGTCCCCGACCTGTATACGGTCACCCCCTTGCACCCAAGCCTGTAAGCGAGCAGGTACGCCTTTGCGACATCCTCCTTCGTAGCCTCAGGCGCCATGTTTATCGTCTTTGAGACGGCGTTGTCGGTGTGCTTCTGAAAAGCGGCCTGCATCCTTATATGCTCCTCAGGGCCTATGTCGAAGGCCGTGATGAAGAGCCCCTTTACCTTCTCCGGCACATCGGTCCTCTCTTTAATGGCTCCGCCGTTTTTTATGTGCTCGATCAGTTCTTCGCTGAAGCACCCCTCCTCCAGGGCGACCTCGCGGACAAGCGGGTTCAATTCCGGGATATTGACCCCGTTCAAGACCTGCCTCGTGTAGCTCAGGGAGTAAAACGGCTCTATGCCGGAAGAGCACCCGGCGATTATGCTCAATGTGCCGGTCGGGGCCACGGTCGTCGTCGTGGCGTGTCTTACCGGTGAAAGCCCGGGGCGGTCGAAGACGCTCCCCTTTATGTTAGGGAACGGGCCTCTCACGGCGGCAAGCCTCCTTGATTCGTCCCATGCGATCCGGCTTATCGACCCCATGAGGTCTTCCGCGATCTTAAAGCTTTCAATAGAGCCGTACCTTACGCGTAGCCTCACCAGAAGGTCCGCAAACCCCATTACGCCGAGCCCGATCTTCCTGTTTCCCTTGGCGAGCCTGTCGATATCCTCAACAGGGTATCTGCTCATGTCTATGACATTGTCCAGAAACCTCACCCCGAGGCGTACCGTCTCTTCAAGCCTCGCAAGGTCTATCTCGCGTCTTTTGCCCTTGACGAACCTTGAGAGGTTTATTGAGCCGAGGTTACAGGGCTCGTAGCCCAGAAGCGGCTGCTCGCCGCACGGGTTTGTCGCCTCGAACTCCCCCACGTGCGGGGTCGGGTTCGCCCTGTTTATCCTGTCTATGAAAAGGACCCCCGGCTCCCCGCTCTTCCACGCCTCCTCCACGATCATGTCAAAGACCTTTTTAGCGTTGAGGCTCCCGGACGCCTTGCCTGTCCTCGGGTTTACAAGCTCGTAGTCCCCGCCCTTCTCAAGGGCCTCCATGAACCGGTCGGTGACGGCCACGGAGATGTTGAAGTTATTGAGCTCGCCGGGGTCCTCCTTCGCCGTTATGAAAGAGATGATATCCGGGTGGTCCACCCTTAAGACCCCCATGTTGGCGCCCCTGCGGGTCCCTCCCTGCTTTATCGCCTCGGTGGCGGCGTTGAAGACCCGCATGAAGGATACCGGGCCGCTGGCCACGCCCCCTGTCGAGCCGACGATGTCGTCTGAGGGCCTGAGCCTTGAGAAGGAAAAACCCGTGCCTCCCCCGGACTGGTGTATTATGGCGGTCTCCTTTACGGATTCGAAGATTGAGTCGAGCGAGTCCTCGACCGGGAGGACGAAACAGGCGGCCAGCTGCTGCAGCCGCCTTCCGGCGTTCATCAGGGTCGGGGAGTTCGGGAGGAACTCAAGAGAAGACAATATCCCGAAGAACGCCTCTTCGTATTTTGAGGCCTCCTTGCCGTAGAGGTTCTCGGCCTCGGCGATGTTTTTGGCGACCCTCCTGAACATATCCTCCGGGGTCTCGATCACGGTACCTGACCGGTCTTTCTTGAGGTATCGCCTCTCAAGCACCGTTAAGGCGCCGGGCGAAAGGAAGATATCCATGCGGCCCCCTTCGCGGACCCCCCAGGGGTCCGCTGAAATCCTTTATCTATTCTATCAGCGGCGAATGATTTAAGCAACCTTCGGGGAAGACCGGAGATGAACTCTCCCGGGGTTTTGAGAGTGTTAAAAATAAAAAAAGGCACGGGGGCGGAGCCGCCCCCGTGCCCTTGTCATGGAATGCCAGGACCTTTTTAATGAGACCTCCCCGCCAACCTTGCCGGGGCGTCCAACGGGTCTTCTTCTTAGACCGCTCGCACCCATTCTTTCTACGGACCTGACCCGCGGAAGGTCAAAGAGCCTTTTTTATCTCTTTGACCAGCTCCTCCTCGGAGATATCCCCCATGTGGGAGAAGATGAACCGGCCGTCACGCCCTATGATGAAGGTGTCGGGGACGCCGAAGAGTTTATACGCCCTGGCTATCTCGCCCGTATCGTCGATGGCGGCCGGGAAGGTAATGCCGTAGTTTTTAATGAACTCTTTAGCGCCTTTTTCGGTGTCGTCTATGGCCACGCCTATGAAGACGACGCCGGAGTCTTTAAAGGCGCTGTAGGCGCTCTGAAGCCCCGGGGCCTCGACCTTACAGGGGCCGCACCATGAAGCGAAAAAATTCACTACGACCACGCTGCCCTTCATCCCCTCAAGGTCGAACTCGCCGCCGTCGAAGGTCTTTACCTTAAAGGGAATGGCCGGCTCTCCGATACCGGACGCCGGTCCCTCTTTTTTTACGGCCTCGGTTTTTGCGGCCTCCCGCTTTTTGCACCCGCCAGGCGCAAAGGCCGTGAACGAGACCGTAACGGTCAGGGCTATGGCTCCCATAAGCCTTGCAAACGAAAGACCGCCTCTCATCCGTGCTCCCTTATCCGGGATCCGTCTCAAGAACAAACCACCCCGGCCCTTCTCAATCTCTTTTTAACGCGGGTCAAAAAAAAAGGACAAACACGGATGTTTGTCCTTTCTCCGACATCATGGGACAAAAGCCCTTACAGACCTTTTTCAATAAGCTCTTTAATCTGGTTCTTTGGTACCGCTCCGACCAGCTGGTCCACGACCTTGCCGTCCTTGAAGAGTATCAGTGTCGGGATGCCCCTTACGCCGTACTTGCCGGGTGTGGCCGGGTTGTCGTCCACATTCATCTTCGCCACCCTCACCCTGCCGTTGAACTGCGTGGCCATCTCATCGACTATAGGCGCTATGGCCCTGCACGGAGCGCACCAGCTCGCCCAGAAATCCACGAGCGCCGGCGTATTGGACTTGAGCACGAGCGTTTCAAATGTAGAATCGGTCACATCGATTATGTTCTCGGACATTTAGAGGAGCTCCTTTCAAGCGTTTGGCCGGAGACGGCGCGGTCCGGTCTTTACTTCTTAAAGAAATATAAACCAATGATTTGACCGTGTCAACCCATTTATTGGCGCCCTTTTGTTTCTTTTAGCTTGACAATGAAATGGCGAAAAAGGAAAATGTGGGAGATGAAAGACGAAGCCCTTTTGAACATACTTGAAGAGACGGCTGAAAAACTCTCGATAAAACTGAGTTATGAGGACCTGCGCAAGGGTGAAGTAGCCACTCACGGCGGGATATTCATACTCAGGGGAGAAAAAAGGATCATAATCCACCGGGGCCTGACCGTAAGCGACAAGGTCGATGTCCTCACTGACATCCTCTCCGAAGTCGACACCGAAGGGGTGCACCTCCCCCCGGATGTGCGCGAAAGGATCTCAAGGAAAAAGATCACCGCTTAGTACAGGCCTTCCCCCTCTTCTTCAAGGCTTGAGAGACAGCGTTTTTTCTGCCTGGACCGCCGGGGAGTCTTCCCTGGAAGACTCCCCGTAACCCACGGACCCTCCTTCGGTCTCACGAAAACCCTTGATCAAACCTCTCCACTCTATACTTGCTTGCGGGGGCCTCCGTTGGAATAGCCTTCAAAAACCGCTCGGCAGCCGCGCTTCGGCGTATCAGACGCCGCGGAAATCAAAAAAAACCCTCCGCCTTTTCCATTGCGCCCCAGACAAGCCCCGTTGACTGGCGGCAAAAAAAATGATAACATATCAAAGAATGTTCCTGCGCTCAGAAAAAGAGTTTTTTCAATAATTTCATACCTTTCAAATCAAGCCGGAATCAACCCCTGTGCGGACCGGGCTACGGCTTTACGGACAGGCGCCCCGACCTGATACAGACCCGCAAAACAGCGGCAAAGCCGGAGGATCAGTGAAGAAAAAAATCATATCTTTCAAAAAGAAGGCGGCGGTGCTCCTGGTCCCGCTTCTCTTGCTCTCACCAGTCGTCACGGACACGGCCTCGGCGAAAGACGGCTCCTACAGCGCCTCGATGAGGAACAGCCGGACGCTATCGGAATCATACTACTATTTCATGGCCGCCGACATGCTCAAGAAAAGCGGCAACCTCTCGGGCGCCATCGAGCTTTATAAAAAGGCGCTGAAGCTGGACCCGGACGCCGCCATCCTCAACTCCGAGATAGGCAACCTGTACATGAACACCGGGGAGACGGAGCTTGCCAAAAAGCACCTGGAGAGGGCCGTGGAGCTCGACCCCACCTACGCCAACTCCTATGTCTTTCTCGCCGAGATATACACGGCCCTGCATAACGACGAGGCCGCGGCCGTAAATTACAAGGCCGCGATAGCGCACGACCCGAAGGGCGCCCGGAACTATATCCTTCTCGGAACGCTCTACGCGAGGACGAAGGAGTACGGCAAGGCCACTGAGGTCTTCAACTCGCTCCTGAAGGTCATGCCCGACTCCCTCATGGCGTATTACTACCTGGCAAGGATCGAGTTCGAGAAGTCGGATTACGCCAAGGCCCAGGAGTACTACCTCAAGACCATAGCGGCCAACCGCCACTTCGGCGCGGCTTACTTCGAGCTCGGCATAAGCTATGAACTCGATAAAAAACCGGAGATGGCCATAGACACATACAAGAAAGGCCTTGAGGTCTTTCCGGGCGACAGCGGCATAATAAGCCGTCTCGGGGCCCTTTATATCCAGCATAACAAGCTCGATGAGGCCCTCGGCGTCTACACGGAGCTGGAAAAATCCGTTGAGAACAGGTCCGAGGCTATGGTGAAGATCGGGCTTATCCAATTCGAAAAGAAGAACTACGGCGAGGCCATAGCCAGGTTCTCGGCGGTCCTCGTCACAAACCCGGACTACCACAGGGTGCGCTACTATCTGGGCACGGCGTACGAGGAGAAAGGGGACCTCGCCGGGGCCGCCAGGGAGTTCAAGGCCATACCCGAAAAGGACCAGAGCTTCACGGACTCCAGGATTCATCTCGCGTACATCTACGAAAAGCAGGGCAAGATCGACGAGACCATAAATGCCCTTCAGGACGCCATCAGGGTCAAGGGCGAAACCCCGGATATGCTCCGGCTTCTGGCCTCCATCTACAGGGAGGCCAAGAGGTACGATGAAGCCGTAGCGGCCCTCCAGAAGGCCATAAAGGCCAGCCCGAAAGACCCTGAACTCTACTTCATGCTCGGGGTCGTCTATGACGATTCCCATATGGACGAAAAGACCATAGCCTCGATGCTCAAGGTCCTCGAAATAGACCCCAAGCACGCCAACGCGCTTAACTACATCGGGTACTCCTACGCCGAGAAGGGGATAAAACTCGACGAGGCCGAAAACTACATCAAAAAAGCGCTTGAGATAAAGCCCGACAGCGGCCATATCCTGGACAGCCTCGGATGGGTCTACTACAAGAAAGGCGATGTGCAGAGGGCCATTACCGAGCTTGAGAAGGCCAAGGGATACCTCCCCGAGGACCCGCTCGTGACCGAGCACCTCGCTGACGCGTACCTGTTGAACAACTCGAAGACAAAGGCCCTTACGCTCTATGAGTCGGCGTCCCGGCTCGACCCGAACAACCCGGGGCTCAAGAGTAAGATAGAAAGGCTTAAGAGCGAGCTGGACGCGTCTAAAAAACCGTGAGGCGTTCTCTCTGGCATCTTGTCCTCCTTATAGCGCTTGTGCCGGGATGCGCGGCTATGAAGCCGCCGATCGAGCCCGTCATCCTCGCCCCGCCGCTGTCTCTGAGGGCTGAGGCGTCCGTGGAGGTCAACAGGCCGGTAGCCTTGAACGGACGGGCCGTAGTGCTCGCGAAAAGCCCGGGGTCGTTCAGGATAGAGGTCCTGGGGCCGTTCGGCTCCGCCATGGCCCTTCTGGTGAGCGACGGCAAGACCATCTACCTTCTTTCAGGCGGGAAGTCCAAAAGATACTCAAGGGAGGACCCCCTGGTCCCTTACTCGTTCAAACCCGAGGAAGCGGTCTCGTACCTTACCGGAAACGTACAGGAGGCCGTGGAGTGCGGCTGCGAGGTCTCAAAAGACGCCTACGGCAGGGCCTCAAAGGTCGTAAAGTCCGAAGACGGCTCCCCCGTCCTTACGGTGACGCTTGACGACTACAGGGCCGTTAAGGGGGCCGAGGTCCCGTTTGACATCAAGATCGCCAATAAAAAAGAGACCTTGCGCATAAGATACACCTCCGTGGAAGTCAACCCGGCGCTGGAGGCCGGATATTTTTCCACCGAGGGGCTCCCTTAACGGGGATTTGACACCTTTACCGGCCGTTTCGCCTTTTAAACATACTGTAAAGTAAATAAATTTGACTATAAAGGCCGGTTGTGTTATAAGTAAGAATACCCTTTTCTTCCCCCTCTAAAAGGAAATTCATGTCAAAAACCATTATCGATTCATTCAAAGCTGGCGAGTTGGCGGTATACCCTGCCCATGGCGTGGGAATGATCATGGGGGTCGAATGCAGGGAGGTTTCCGGTCTTAACAAGCACTTCTACATTATTAAGATCCTTGATACGGAAGCCACCATCATGGTCCCCGTGGACACGGCCTCAACGGTAGGGTTGAGAAAGATCGTCAAGAAGAGCATGGTCCCCAAGGTCTACGAGATACTCAAGGACAGGAAAGGAGCGGTCCTCGACAACCAGACCTGGAACAGGCGCTACCGCGAGTACACTGACAAGATCAAAAGCGGATGCGTGATGGAAGTGGCAAAAGTCTTAAGGGACCTCTACCTGCTCAAGTTCGACAAAGAGCTCTCCTTCGGTGAAAGAAGGATGCTTGACACCGCCAAAAACCTGCTCGTAAAAGAACTTTCCATCGCCAAGAACGCAAAGGAAGAAAAGGTGGAAGAGGAGCTGTACCGCATCATGCAAAGGTGATTGGAGGGCTTTTTGGGTGTTTTTAGTAATGCGTTTACTTCTCATCCTCTTCGCTTCCGCGAGCGGATATTTCATCATCCTTCAGATCGTAGGGCCTAAGCTTGCGTATGCAGGCATAGTAAGCGGCCTTTTGATAGCCGTCATGGCCATACTTTTTGAAGCGCGTGTAAGAAAGGCCCCTTTGCGGATAGTCGCCGGGGGCGCGATAGGCCTTATAGCGGGCCTCGTCGTCGCCAACCTCCTTACATATCCGCTCACGTCCTTAAGTATCCTCAATGACAGATACCTTGAGCTTGCCGCGTACCTCTTTACGAACTCCGTCATAGGATATATCGGGTTGAGCATAGGCATGAAAAAGGGCGATGAGCTTGAAGGTTTTTCTCTCATCAGGCACCACAAGGACGTCTCCGCGGCACAGGAGCCCCCGGCCCGTTCACCCGTCCCGCCCCCCGAAAACCCGGGGCTCGTACTCGACACCAGCGTGATCATAGACGGCAGGATCGCCGAGGTATGCGACACCGGTTTTCTCGAAAGCAAGATCACCGTCCCGCAGTTCGTCCTGCACGAACTCCAGTACATAGCCGACTCGTCCGACCCGGTAAAAAGGACCCGCGGCAAGAGGGGCTTGGACATCCTCAAACAGATCCAGTCCAACACCAGGATGAAGATACTTATCACCGACAGGGACTTTCCGGCCATCAGGGAGGTCGACAGCAAGCTCGTGGCGCTCGCGCAGGAACTCGGTGCGCGCATCCTTACCAACGACTCCAACCTCCACAAGATCGCCGAACTCCAGGGCGTCGAAGTACTGAACATGAACAAACTGGCCACGGCCATGAAGCCCGTGGTGCTCCCCGGCGAGATCATGACCATACAGGTCCTCAAGGAAGGCAAGGAGCACGGACAGGGCGTGGGGTATCTTGAGGACGGTACGATGGTCGTCATAGACAACGCCAGAGATCACCTCGGAAAGACTATCGATGTATCCATAACGAGCGTGCTTCAGACCACTGGCGGCAGGATGATATTCTCGAAGGTCAGGGACGACTTCAAAAAAGCCGTCTATCAGTAAACGGCCTTCCGCCAAACCGAAGATACCCCGGGAGCTTTTGGGCCCGGGGTTTTTATTTTTCGCCTTCCGGGGCAAAGAAATCTCTTTAAAATACCACGGAATTTTATTAAACTTCTTCTGGCTACTTTCAAACCCACGGTTATAAAGGACTTTCCCTGACCGTTAAACGATCAACCCGACGCCGGTACGCAGACCGGCGAGTTTGCGCGGTATTAAAAACGAAGATGAAAAATCCTCCAAAGACAGTAGCCATAATACCGTCGGCCGGCATGGGGCGGCGCATGGGTGGCCGGAAGAAGAACTACCTGAAGCTTCTCGACAGGCCGGTCCTTGCCCACACCATCGGGGTCTTTGAGGAGTGCCCGCTGATCGATTCCATAATACTCGTCGTGCCGCTTTCCGACATCGAGTTCTGCCGGGAAGAGATCGTCAGAAAGTACGGGTTCAGTAAGGTCTTCGCGGTGGTGGCCGGAGGGGCCGAGCGGCAGGACTCGGTCAGAAACGGGATCAAGTGCGCCTCGGGCGCCGGGATAATACTCGTGCACGACGGGGCGCGCCCCCTCGTGACATTCAGGATAGTCGAGGATATTATAAAGGCGGCCCATGAAACCGGCGGGGCGATAGCGGCCGTGCCGGTAAAAGACACCATAAAAGAGGTCGCCGGGGGGGCCGTGGCGCGCACAGTTCCGAGAGAGGCGCTTGTCTCGGTGCAGACCCCGCAGGCCTTCAGGACAGAGATACTCCTCAGGGCCTTCAAGAAGGCCGCGGAGGACGGCTTCCTGGGCACGGACGAGAGCTCGCTCGTAGAACGGATAGGTGAAAGGGTGGCGGTTGTCGAAGGCTCCTACGAGAACATCAAGATAACGACCGTTGAGGACATGGTGATAGCCGAAGGCATCCTTAAAAAACGGATCTCAGAAGAGGCCATATGAGAGTAGGGTTCGGTTACGACGCGCACAGGCTGGTGGAAGACAGAAAGCTCATTCTCGGCGGGGTCCCGGTCCCGTTCTCAAAGGGGTTGCTCGGCCACTCGGACGCCGATGTGCTGCTGCACGCCATAATAGACGCGCTTATCGGGGCCGCCGGGCTCGGCGACATCGGCAGGCACTTCCCTCCTTCCGACGAGTCGTACAAGGACATCTCAAGCCTTGAGCTTCTCGCAAAGACCGGAGAGATTATCAGGGAGGCCGGGTTTATTGTCGGGAACATCGACTCAACGGTTGTGTGCGAGGCCCCGAGGCTCTCGGCGCATATCCCCGGCATGGTCGAAAGGATCGCCTCCACGCTCAAGTGCGGTTCCGGCAGGGTAAACATAAAGGCAAAGACCGAGGAAGGGCTGGGATTTACGGGTAGCGGCGAAGGGATAGCCGCGTACGCAGTTGCGCTCCTTGAGAGGGAGACCTGAGATGGGGTTTACCGTGCGCGCCAGATTCGCCCCGAGCCCCACCGGAGACCTCCATATCGGCAACGCCAGGACCGCGCTCTTCAACTGGCTCTTCGCACGGCACTCCGGAGGCAGGTTCATCCTCAGGATAGAAGACACGGACTTCGAGCGCTCCAAGCGCTCTTACGAAAAGAGTATCCTTGAAGACCTCTCATGGCTCGGCCTTGACTGGGACGAGGGGCCGGATACCGGCGGGGACAAAGGCCCCTACAGGCAGTCCGAGAGGCTCGAACTCTACAAATACCACGCCGGAAGGCTCATCGAAGACGGGCTCGCCTACAGGTGCTACTGCACCAAAGAGCGGCTCGAAGAGCTGAAGGACAAACAGACGGCCGCCGGCGCTCCTCCGCGCTACGACGGCAGGTGCAGGGACCTTGCCGGGGCACACCCCCCCGCGGGAGTAATCCCGGTCGTACGGTTCAAGGTCCCGGTAAAGACCACTACATTCTACGACGGGGTGCACGGCCTCCTGAAATTCGACACCGCGACCATCGGTGACTTCGTCATCATGGGCTCTGACGGGGTGGCGGCCTACAACTTCGCCGTCGTCATAGACGACGCCCTGATGGAGATAAACCACATCATCAGGGGCGACGACCATATTTCGAACACCCCGAGGCATATTCTCCTCTTCGAAGCACTCGGGTTTAAAACACCCCTCTACAGCCACCTGCCTCTGGTGCTCGGAGAGGACAGGATCCCCTTGAGTAAAAGGGACTCGGCAACGGCGCTTAAGCGCCTCAGGGACTCGGGGTACCTCGCCGAGGCTGTCGTAAACTCGGTTGCCAGGCTCGGGTGGTCGCCGGGCGAAGATTTCATGACGCTTGCGGAACTCGCGGCAGCGTTCTCGCTTGAAAAGCTCTCCAGGAGCTCATCCGTATTTGATAAGGAGCGGTTGAAGTATTACAATAAGACGGCGATAGCGGGCAAGGACGCGCAAAGCCTCATAAGGCTACTATCCCTTTCGGCCCCGGGCGCCGGTGAAGACCGGTTGGGAGAGGTCGTTGAAGCGGTAAAGGCCAACGCCGAGACCCTTACCGGCCTTAAAACGCTCGTCGCCCCTTTTATCGGGGAGCCTCTGCCGGACGAAGAGGCTCTAAAGGTATTGGGCGCGGATGGGGCCGGGGCTCTCCTTCGGGAGCTTAAGGACCTTGTCGAAAGGGCAGGTCCAATTGATGAGGCATCATTTAGCGCGATAATGGACGGCGTTAAGGAAAAGACCGGCGCGAAGGGCAAGAAGCTCTTCATGCCCATAAGGGCCGCGCTCACTGGCACAACCGCCGGCATAGAACTCGTCAACATATTCAGGCTCCTCGGAAGGGAGAGGATTTTAAAGAGGCTCGACAGATGGGTCTGACCCTTATGACGGTCTCAAGCATTTCAAGATAGTGATCCCTCCATGGGCTTAAAACCCCGGGGTTTTCAGAACGCTAAAAAAATATATCTTAAAATCTCAAGGTGGTGTATATGCCGATCAAGGTCTACAACTCGCTTACAAGGAAAAAAGAGGAGTTCGTGCCCGTAAAGGAAGGCTCGGTCACGATGTATGTCTGCGGGCCGACGGTGTACTCGTTGAGCCACATAGGGCACGCCAGGAGCGCCGTGTCCTTCGATGTCATATACAGGTACCTGAAGTACAGGGGCTACAAGGTAAAGTACGCCAGGAACTACACCGATGTGGACGACAAGATAATAAAGAGGGCCAACGAGGAAGGCGCGGACCCGAAAGAGCTCGCCGAGCGCTACATAAAGGAGTTCGACGACGACATGGAGGCCTTGGGCATAGAGGTCCCCACATACCGCCCGAAGGCCACCGAGACGATAAAAGAGATAATAGAGGTCACGAAGAAGCTCGTCGATAACGGCAGCGCATACGCCGTGGACGGAGACGTCTATTACTCCGTAAGGAAGAAAAAGGACTACGGCAAGCTCTCGGGCAAGAACATAGACGACCTTGAATCCGGGGCGAGAGTGGAGGTCGATGAGAGGAAGGAAGACCCGCTGGACTTCGCCCTCTGGAAAACGAGTAAACCCGGCGAGCCGTTCTGGGAGAGTCCCTGGGGGCCGGGCAGGCCGGGGTGGCACATAGAGTGCTCGGCGATGTGCATGAGGTGGCTCGGGGAGACCGTTGACATCCACGGAGGGGGCAAGGACCTCATCTTCCCGCACCACGAAAACGAGATAGCCCAGAGCGAGTCGGCAACGGGCAAGACCCCTTATGTAAAGTACTGGCTCCACAACGGTTTCGTCAACATCGAAAAAGAGAAGATGAGCAAATCTCTCGGCAACATCCTGAACATAAGGGATGTCGTCAAGGACCACACGAGCGAGGCGGTAAGGCTCTTTTTACTGTCGAGCCACTACAGGTCCCCGATAGACTACTCAGAGGACTCCTTAAGGGAGGCCGAGGCCGCCATGGAGAGGTTTTATAAGACCCTTCAGAGGATCAATGCCGAGTGGCCGGAGACCAGTGGGGTGGATGTCTGCGTCCAGTGCAACGAAGGCCGGTTCACGGAGATACTCCAGGCGATGGACGACGACTTCAACACCGCCGAGGTCATCGGCAACATATTCAAGGAAGTCGGCAAGGCCAACCGCCTGATGGACGAGGCTAAGGCCTCGGGCAAGCACGAGGGGCTCATCGAGTTCTCGTACATCCTCTCGATGTTCCACGAGGCGTCAGAGTTCCTGGGTATTTTCGGCAGGACGCCGGAGGAGTACTTTAACGAAAAGAACTCCAGGGCGGTATTGCCGGCCGGGGAGATAGAAAGGCTCATCATCGAGAGGAACGACGCCAGAAAGAACAAGGACTTCAAGCGGGCCGATGAGATACGGAACGGACTTCTTGAAAAAGGGATAGTCCTTGAGGACGGAGCGAAGGGTACGACCTGGAGCGTGAAGGGCTGA
>JACRCJ010000068.1 GCA_016219075.1 Deltaproteobacteria bacterium
CGGACTACAGGGATGGAACTGTCTTAATGAAGAAAAATACGACCATATCGCTGCCGCAGGGCGTCAGGGACATACTCCCCGAGGAAGCCGCGAAGATCGGGAAGGTAGAGTCGGGGATCCTCCGGGTCTTCGAAAAGCACGGTTTCCGCAAGATCATAACCCCGCTTCTTGAGTATGTCGAGGTCCTTTCGCTCGGCGTCGGAGAGAACCTCAAGGAGAGGGTTCTGAAGTTCATAGACCCGTCCACGGGACGGGTCGTGGCCTTGAGGCCGGACATCACCCCGCAGATAGCAAGGGTCGTGGCCACCCGCATGAAGGACTCCCCGCTGCCCTTGAGGCTCTGCTACAACGAGAACGTCTTGAGGTACGAAGAGCCCAAGGAAGGCAAAAGCAGGGAGGTCCTCCAGATAGGCGCCGAGTACATCTCTTCGGCGGCCTCGCCTGAGGCCGACGCCGAGATGATCACGATGGCCATAGAGGCCATGCGCGACCTCGGTCTGGAGAGCTTCAAGATAGACATAGGGGACGTCGGTTTCCTGAGGGCCATACTTGAGAAGCTTACGGTATCCGCCGATGAAAGAAAGCTTATAAAAGACGCGGTCGCCATAAAAGACACCTCAGGGCTTGTAGACATCCTTGAAGACCTCGGCTCAAAGGTCACCCCGGACGACAAGCAGGTGCTACTGAACCTCACCACGCTTTACGGCGAGGAAGAGGTTATCAAAAAGGCCTCCTCCTTCTCCAAAGACACAGAGACCCGCTCCTCCATAGCGAACCTCCAAAAGATAATCGAGATAATCACCGCAAAGGGGTTCAAGGACTTCGTCACCATCGACCTCGGAGAGGTCAGGGGCTTCGATTACTACACCGGGATAATCTTCGAGGGTTTCGCCTCGGGCGTCGGAAAACCGATCTTGAGCGGCGGCAGGTACGACACGCTCCTTCAGAAGTACGGTTACCAGGCCGCCGCCACGGGTTTCGCCTTCGATGTGGAGCATATCGTAGCGGCCCTTGAGAGGAGATGATCCCTTCCGGGCCCTTGACCGCATTATCCTTCGACCTTTGACCTCCCGGAGCGTTTGACCTTTCCGGAGGGTTTGTCGCGCGGTTTTTGAAGGCTGTACCAACGGGGCAGACAGGAGAGGTCCCGTTAAAAGAATTTTTAGATTGAAAAGTCCCCGATAATATTTAATAATCACGGGTGCGTCTGTGTACGCCCAAGCGGGGGCGCCGTTACTGAATGGGCGTGCCACTCCGCAATCCCGTCGCGTTAGCGTTGGGTCAAGGAGTGGCAAATAAAAATGTTTTTTCCATACCATCAAAATTCTCCGCCATGAATGACGGAGAATTTTAAAAGATCCGTCAATGAACTAAAGGAATCAGGGAACAAATGGCTAAAAATCTGGTTATCGTCGGCGCCCAGTGGGGGGATGAGGGCAAGGGTAAGATCGTAGACATACTTACGGAGAGCGCGGATATCGTCGTCCGCTTCCAGGGCGGGAACAACGCCGGCCACACCGTCATAGTAGGCTCGGAGAAGTACATATTCCACCTCATACCCTCGGGCATACTCCATCCGGGAAAGATCTGCGTCATAGGCGACGGCGTGGTCGTGGACCCTGAGGTGCTCCTCGAGGAGATAGAGGTACTTAAGGCCAGGGGGGTATTCCGCCCCGAAGACCTCCTTATAAGCAAGAACGCGCACCTCATCATGCCGTACCACAAGAAGCTCGATACGGCCAGGGAGAGGCTAAGGGGCGCTAACAAGATCGGCACCACCGGCAGGGGCATAGGCCCGGCCTACGAGGACAAGGTCGCAAGGTGCGGGATAAAGTGCGCCGACCTCCTGAGCGACGGGGACTTCAGGCTCAAGCTCAAGGCCAACCTCCTCGAGAAGAACCACTACATCAAGAACATACTCCACGAGGACGGCTTCGAGATACACGAGATATACCACCAGTACATGACGTTCGCCGCGGGCATCATGCCGTTCATAAAGAACACCTCCAAGTTTTTGCACGAGGCGATGGGGTTCAAGAAGAACATACTCTTCGAGGGCGCGCAGGGAACGCTTCTTGACATAGACCACGGCACCTATCCGTTCGTCACATCGAGCAACACCGTGGCCGGAGCGGCCGCCACGGGAAGCGGCATAGGCCCCTCGCGGATAGACGCCGTCATCGGGATAACGAAGGCGTACACTACGCGCGTGGGCGAAGGCCCGTTCCCCACCGAGCTTCAGGGCGAGGAGGCCGACAGGTTAAGGGAGCAGGGCGGGGAATACGGGGCAACGACCGGCAGACCGAGAAGGTGCGGCTGGTTCGATGCCGTTGCGGCCAGGTACGCCGCGAGGATAAACGGTCTGGACGGGCTTGTGGTGACGAAGCTCGATGTGCTCGACAACCTCGACACCATCAATATCTGCACGGGATACAGGTATAACGGCAAGGTCACGGACGATTTCCCCACAGAGACCTCCATCCTTCTTAAATGCGAGCCGGTGTACGAGTCCTTCGAAGGCTGGAAGGCCCCGACCTCGGGAGTAAAGCAGTTCGAAAAGCTCCCCAAGAGGGCGCAGGCCTACATAAAGAAGCTTGAGAAGCTCTCAGGCGTTGAGGTGATGATGGTCTCGGTCGGAGCCAACAGGGAAGACTCGATAATGATCAAGAACCCGTTCAAATGAACCCTCCCCGGTTAAAGCCCCGGGGTTTCAAGAACAATAAAAAAACTCCTCATTTTTAACATGAAAGCCCCGCGGCTTGAAAACGCGGGGCTTTTTTTGCTTTTACCGGCGGCGGGGGGCGGCTCAGATTCTCCGCCCAACCATCTTCCTGTAGACCTCGATCCCGGTGACGCAGACTGTAAGCCAGAGAAGCCCCGCGGCATAACCGGCGAGCACTTCGGTCACACGGTCGGCCTGAAGATATATCCTCGCGAACCCGGCGAGAAGTATTATGAAGACCGAACTGAGCGATATGAAGACCTGCCGCCTCCATGACCGCGTATCCCTTACGAGAAAGTACGCAATCATCCCGTAGAAGACCACCGTGACCAGGGCGTGGCCGCTCGGCAGCCCGTATGTCGCCTCGATAAGCGGCCCGCGTCCGCCGGGACCGAGGGGGCCGAGGCGCCGGAATACGGACTTGAGGACGATTGTAAGGACGCCGCCTCCGAGTAATCCTGTTAAAAGGCCGGCGAGGTAGTCGCCCCTCTTTTTTATGAGGAGGTAGAGGCATACGAGAAGGCCGGCAGCGGATATCTCAAGTGAGCCGCCGAGACGGGCGGCAAAGCGCATGACGGCGGTAACAAAAGGGGTCCTGAAGTAGTGGATGGAGGCGAGCACCCATTGGTCGGCCATGACAAGGGACTCCCCGTTGATGACATCCTCCATGACCCTTGAGAGGAGCCATATAAAGACGGCGCTCAGCAGGAGCCCGGCTGTAAGGTGGCCCCCGAGGTAGTTTCCGGGTGAAAGCCTCTCGGTAACGAAGGTAGTAAGCCCCGGGTGTTTCCCGGCAAAGGCCTTTATGAAGGGGGAAGAGAGCAGGCGGCCGTACCTTCCAAGGAACCACGACCTGAGGGCGGCCTGTCTCTTAAGAAGCTCCCTGTAAAGGTAGACGAACCCTACGATGACGAGGAGGATAAAGAAGACGAAGACCCCGGCCCGTCCGGCCCACTTCTCTACAGTCCGCCAGCTCAGGCCGAAAAAGTACCCGAGGAGCGTGAAGGACGCGGCCCAGAGCACTCCGCCCGCGAGGTTGTAGGCGAAGAACCTCCCGTAAGGCATCCTTGAGATACCCGCGGCGAAAGGGGCCATCGCGCGCAGAAACCCGACAAACCTCCCGAAGAAGACCGTCTTTCCGCCGTGCGCCCTGAAGTACTCGTCGGCCTTTTCGATATGGCGCGCGCTTATGAAAAAGAGCCGTCCGTGCCGCTCGAAGTAGCCCCGGCCGAGGATGTGGCCGAGGGCGTAGCCTGTGCTGTCTCCGGCGACCGCCCCGAGGCTTATGACGGCGATAGAGTCTCCGAGGTCGAGATACCCCTGGGACGAGAGCACCCCGGCGATAATGACGATAGATTCCCCTGGGACAAGGAGGCCCAGAAAGGCGGAGCTTTCGAGGAAGGCGGCAAGAAATATTATCAGGTAACCCCAGGAGCCAAGAAGGCTCACTATCTCAAGTATCCGCTCGGTCATTTTTTATGGGGGAGAAGGGGTTACCGGCGCCGTCTCCTTTTGAGCGCGCCGCTCCGTTACGATGGAAAGAAAAAAGGCAAGCTCCCGCAAGATGCCTGCCTTTTGTCATGTATGGTATGCCAAAGCCCCGGGAATCGTCTGAGCGTCTTATGTCTGAGCGCTCCCGGCAAAGCTGAGAGCGCCCTCCCCGCCGGTACGGGCGGGGAGGGCTCGCGGCAACAGACGGATTATTTTTTGTGCTGAGGCGGGGCGGCGGCTTTGGCCGACGCCTTGCCCTCAAGGTTCTCTATGTGCGCCTGCGCCTGCAGCCACCATTTGCTGTGGGGCTGGGCAAGTTTCATGAACTGCTTCCAGTTAATGATCGCGCCCTCTTTGTCGCCCTTCTTCTCAAGCGCCATGGCCAGGCCGAAGTACCCGTTGGCAAGGTCAGGGTTGCCTTCAAGGGCCATTTTCTGGTGTTCCACGGCCTTGTCAACATCTCCCTTGTCGTAGTAAGCGAAGCCGAGGTTGTTGTGCGCCTCAGGGCTCTTGGGGTCGATCCGCAGAGTGGCCTCGAACTCCTTGATGGCTTCTTCGGTCTCTCCCTTCATCGTGTGCTGAACGCCCCTGTCGAAGTGCTCCTTGGCGGCCATATCAGAGGCCGGCGCCTGCTGTTGTGTCGTCTCTGCCTTTTTTTCGTCCTTCGAGCAGCCGAGCGGCCCTATTGAGAGGGCGACTATGGCGGCAAGGGCCGCGGCAGCGGTAACGGACCGTCCTTTTAAAAATATCCTTTTATGCATTCATCCTCCTTGTCTGGGAAAGAGTCCTCAGTATTATCTATTTTATCCTGCCGGTAAGCCTAACAAAAAGATGTTAAAAAAGCAATATAATGATTATTATTCTTTTTTAATAATACAGGTATTCAAGGCGTTTTGGCCTTAAAAGGCGAAGGAGCGAAATAAAAGATTGACTGGAGGCCCTTAATAGGGTAAACAGGTGTACAGGCCACATCGCGTTTTAAGTGTGATAAAAAAAGAGGCGTAAGGGTTTCCAGATGAAAAAAAACTTCAAGACTCTATCAAGGGCGGACAGATACGACCTGAAGGTCCTCGGGAAGATCTCGCTTGAAAAGGACGACGGGAAGGGCGAGTCGTACATCTGCAACACCATAAACATAAGCCTCTCCGGCGCGCTCGTCGAGACCGGCTCGCAGATACCCATGGGGTCTCTCCTCAAGTACTCCTTCAGCATCCCCGGGTTTCAGATACCCGTGAACATCATCGGAGAGGTAGTCAGGGGAGACGGCAACATCCAGGGCTCGCTTCCGGATAAGACCGATAAGTCGAGGAGGTCTTTGAACCGCTACGGGATCATATTCCTCGACCTGAGCGAAGAGGACAAAAAGGCTATGATAGACTTTTTCCTGTCGAACAAGGGCGGGTCGGAGAACAAGGACGGGGTGGACGAGTAAGGCGAACCCTTCAAAAACCTAAAAATATGAACGGGGCTTAAGTCCAAGACTTAAGCCCCGTTTTTTTATTATCTTTTAGGGTAAATACCCCGTAGTTTGCCGCGTCATTTTAAATCTCCTCCCCCTTGACGGGGGAGGCAGGGTGGGGGTGAAGAAGATTTCACCCTCCCCGCTTCCCGTTGCATAGGAATCGCGCAACGGGAGCCCAGCCCTCCCGTCGAGGGAGGGGAGGTATAAGGGATATCTTGCTGCGGGGAGGTTCATTCTCTCTTAGTGTCTAATACCCGGCTATCTTGCCGCGCAATACATTAGGCCTTTTTGCGCGCTGGTGCGCGCCTCGGGGCTATTGCTCGTCGCTTGCAAGCTCGCGCGCAATAAATACAGAGGCTTGCTCGCTCACTTTCCTTTATTCACTCGGCAATGGACCTGGTGTTTTGTAAAAACAATACAAAACATCTAATGACAGGGGTTGTTTTCAGATACCCCGCGTCAAGCTGCTGGGGAATTCGTTTTTAACTTTCTGAAAAGCCTCGGGGTTTTACCTGGGAATGGTTCATTCCAGGGTATCTATCAGTGGTGTCCGACCATCGCCTCGAGCCTCTTTATACGCTCCTCTATCGGAGGGTGGGTGCTGAAGAGCTTCAACATGCCCCCGCCGCTCAGCGGGCTTACGATGAACATGTGGGCGGTAGCCTGGTTCGGGACCTCCATGGGGATCCGCTTGTTGTAAAAGTCGAGTTTTCTTAACGCGTTGGCCAGATATATGGGGTTCCCGGCTATGTTGGCGCCCCCGGCGTCGGCCCCGTACTCCCTTGAGCGGGAAATCGCCATCTGGACTACCATGGCCGCCAGCGGGGCCACTATCATCATCACGATGAGCGCTACGGGGTTAGAGCCTTCGCGGTCGTCTCTGCCGCCGAACAGTGAAGAGAAGTAGGCCATCTGCGAAAGATAGCTTATGGCGCCGGCGATCGTGGCGGCCACAGTGGCGATCAAGATGTCCCTGTTCATGACATGCGCCAGCTCGTGGGCAAGGACCCCGGTGAGCTCTTCCTTGTTAAGAAGCTTCATTATGCCGGTCGTCACAGCCACCGCGGCGTGCTCCGGGTTTCTGCCCGTTGCAAAGGCGTTTGGGGTCTCCTGCTCCATCATGTAGACCCTGGGCATGGGCATGTTCGCCTTCATCGTCAGGTCCCTTACGATGTTATAAAGCCCCGGGGCCTCGGTTTCGGTCACCTCTTTCGCGCGGTACATCTTAAGCACTATCTTGTCCGAGTACCAGTAGGAGACGAAGTTCATCACCCCGGCTATGAGAAGGGCTATCACCGCTCCCTGCCTGCCGCCCACAAGGCCGCCGAAAAAGACCAGAAGAGCCGTCAGAAGAGCAAGCAGGACCGCTGTCTTCAAGTAGTTCATCTTTAAAACCTCCAGGAAATGCTGTAAAATTAAAGTAACAGATTATTCGCTTTTAATATAGTGCGCCCCTTGCCGTCTGTCAAGCCGCCGCAATAAAATATTATACCACAAAGGCTCATTTCGCACAAAGGTCTTTTATGGCCTGCCTTACCTCATCGAGCGCCACCCCGGTCTCCATGCAGTAGCCGCGCGGCCTTTTGTTCACTATGGCCATGACCGGCAGGGGGTACGAGTCCTGAAGCCCGCTTGTAAGGTCCCGCTCGCACGCCACGGCTATGACGGCATCGGGCCTCTCCTCGGAGACCTTTCTTCTGGCCACGGTCCCGCCGGTAGAGATAAAGAGGCTCACCCCGAACTCGTCGCTTAAGGAGAGGAGTTCGCCTATCTCGCATTTGCCGCACCCGGCGCAGTTCCTGACGTTACGGGTGACCTTTATCCTGCATTCGTCGAACTGGATGCAGTGGGGCATGAGTATCAGGAGTTTTCCGGTCCGGAACTTCCTGCCCATCAGGCGCACCATCTGGTTGTTTATCTCGATGAACGCCCGCTCTATCCTTATCTTGGGTATCTTCAAGAGCCCGCCGGCCATAACCATGACCGGCAGATAGACCTTGACGAGCAGCCACCGGAGCCATTTGGAGTAGAACGGGACCCGCCCCTTTATCGCTATCCCGGCCACGAACGCCGCGCCCGCGAAGAGCAGGGCGCAGGCGGTGAAGAGAAAGGCCCCGAGTATGTAGGGCAGGGCCGGGTGGATGTTCCTTAAGCCTATGGTCGGTATGTACCAGAGGAAAAACCCGACGAACCCTATGACCGCGGCCGCTACGGCAAGGACCATGAGATAGACGCCCGGCCCGGGTCTGTAGGCGATGCTTTCGGGGCTGCCTTCCCATTTTTGAGAATTATCCCGCAAACCGCTCTCCTTCGGTGATCCTGTAGCCCTGGACGAAGTCCCCGGCAGGCATCCGCCTCTTGTTTTCCGGCTGAAGCTCTGTAATCTCGAAGAGGCCGCTGCCGCAGGCAACGAGTATGCCTTCTTTCGAAACCCCGGCGACCGTGCCCGCCGGCCCCCTTGCCTCTCCCTCGACGACCCTGCCGGAGTGTACCTTTATAGTCCTGCCCTTCCAGCGCGTGAAAGCGCCGGGCCACGGGTAAAGGCCCCTGATGAGGTTTTTTATGTCACGGGCGGTCTTCGTCCAGTCTATCTCGCCGTCCTCTTTTTTAAGTACCGGGGCGTAGGTGGCGTTACTTCCGTCCTGCGC
>JACRCJ010000318.1 GCA_016219075.1 Deltaproteobacteria bacterium
CGAACTCCTGAAGATGATCCAGGAAGTCTCCGGCCTCGTTCACTTCGCCTACACCCGGCAGAAAAAGCCCCTGGGGTTGGGCCACGCCATCTCGATCACTAAAAACCTCATAAACAACGAACCGTTTGCCGTCTTCCTCGGGGATGACATAATAGACTCAAGGGTCCCCGCGATGAAGCAGATGATGCGGGTATTCGGTGAAAAACGCTCGTCGATACTCGCCGTCCAGAAGGTGCCCAAAAGCCAGGCCCACCTCTACGGCGTGATAAAGGGGCAGAAGGTCGCCCCCGGCGTCCACAAGGTCCTGGACCTTGTGGAAAAACCCAGGGAGAACCCGCCTTCAAACCTCGCCATAATCGGCAGGTACATACTCACCCCGGAGATATTCGCCGCGCTCGATGAGACGGCCCCGGGCAAAGGCGGCGAGATACAGCTTACGGACGCCATAAAGATACTGCTTAAGACGCAGGATGTCTACGCTTACGAGTTCGAGGGCTGCCGCTACGACGCGGGAGACAAGCTCGGGTTCCTCATGGCGAATGTCTCTCTGGCATTGAAGCGCCCGGAACTCAGAAAAGATTTCAGGAAATTCCTGAAAAACCTGAAACTCTGAGGGACCTTGAAAGAACCTCCTTGAGCGGGCGCGCCGATCCCACCCCCCCGTGTCCGGACGAAAACGCCCGATTTAAGCGGTCAGGGAGCGATTTCTTCATACGCCTCACCCTTTTTATCCTGTTATCAAGCCGGATGCTCCATAAAGGTAAGCACCTTTAACCCGAGGTTTTAACAGATGGCAAAGATATCGAAAAAGCCCCCGAGGGGGCGCGCGTCCATAGAGATCGACAACCTCAACCAGTTCATCATCGAGGGGATCGACCCTCCAGACAGCTTCTTCAAAAGCGAACCGATAACCCATATCCCGAATGTCGACATATTCTCGACCCCCGGGGAAGTGATCATCGAGGTTGAGCTGCCGGGGGTGAGAAAAGAAGACATCGATGTGGCCATAGTCAAGAACACGCTTACGCTCCGGGCCCTGAAGCTTGAGTGCGTCGAAGAGGAAAAGGTCAACTATGTCTGCATGGAGAGGGCCTTCGGGAAAGTCTTCAGGGCCATAGACCTGCCGTGCCCGGTGGACACGGCCCGGATAAAGGCCGTATACAGGAACGGCATCCTCACCATCAGCATCCCGCGGGTCGACGACAAGCGCTCGTGCACCAGAAAGATACTCATAGAATCCAAATGACCCCTCCCCCGGCCCCCCCGGACCCGGGGCCATGAGACCGTCAAAAAAACAAAGTGAGGATACAGGCATGGCCGAAGAAAGGAATAAAGAAGAAGAACAGATGGAGATACCCGACACGCTTCCTCTTCTTCCCGTAAGGGATGTGGTCATATTCCCTTTCATGATAGTGCCGCTTTTCGTCGGAAGGGAGCGCTCCATCAACGCCGTGGACGCCGCCCTTACGAAAGACCGGCTGATATTCGCCGCCACGCAGAAGGATATCTCCAAGGAAGACCCTGAACCCGAAGACCTCTACACCTCGGGCACCGTCTGCATGATAATGAGGATGCTCAAGCTCCCGGACGGCCGGGTGAAGATACTCGTCCAGGGGCTCACCCGCGCGAACCTGGACAAGTTCGTCCAGACAAAGCCCTCCTACGCGGTGACCATCGAGAAGGTCAAGGAGGCCGCTCTCCCCGCCGTCTCTTTGGAAATAGAGGCGCTGATGAGGACCGTAAAGGAGCAGCTCGAAAAGCTCGCCACCCTCGGGAAGGTAGTCTTCCAGGAAGTCATCATGGTGCTCGACAACATACACGACCCCGGCAGGATGGCAGACCTCGTGGCCGCCAACCTGGGCCTCAAGATCGACGAGGCGCAGTCGGTCCTGGAGACGCTCGACCCGGTGAAGAGGCTTGAAAAGGTAAACGAGTACCTCGTAAAAGAGCTCCAGGTAGCCCAGATGCAGGCCAGGATCCAGACCCAGGCCAAGGAGGAGATGGACAAGACCCAGAGGGAGTACTACCTAAGAGAGCAGATGAGGGCGATAAAAACCGAGCTCGGCGACATCGAAGAGGCGACCGAGGAGATGGAGGAGTTCAGGGAGAAGATCCAGAAGGCCAAGATGCCCTCGGAAGTCGAAAAAGAGGCTCTGAAGCAGGCCGACAGGCTGGAGATGATGCACCCGGACGCCGCCGAGGCCGCCCTCATAAGGACATACCTTGAGTGGCTCGTGGACCTGCCGTGGAGCAAGCAGACCAGGGACACCATAGACATAAACAAGGCGAAGAAGGTGCTTGACTCCGACCACTACGACCTTGAGAAGATCAAGGAGAGGATACTTGAGTACCTCGCCGTAAGAAAGCTCCAGAAAAAGACGAAGGGGCCGATACTCTGTTTCGTCGGGCCTCCGGGCGTCGGGAAGACCTCTCTGGGCCGCTCCATAGCGAAGGCGATGGGCAGGCAGTTCGTAAGGATCTCTCTCGGCGGGATAAAGGACGAGGCCGAGGTGCGGGGCCACAGGAGGACCTATGTCGGGGCGCTCCCGGGCCGCATCATACAGGGGATAAAACAGGCCGGGACCAATAACCCGGTCTTCATGATGGACGAGATAGACAAGATAGGCATGGACTTCAGGGGGGACCCGTCCTCGGCTCTCCTTGAAGTGCTCGACCCGGAGCAGAACTACGCCTTCAGCGACCATTACCTGAACCTCCCCTTCGACCTCTCGAAGGTGATGTTCATAACCACGGCCAACATGGCCGACCCGATCCCGGAGCCCCTGCTTGACAGGATGGAGCTTATAAACCTGCCGGGCTATACCGAGGAAGAAAAGCTCGAGATAGCGAAAAAGTTCATAGTCCCCAGACAGCTTACCGAGCACGGGCTCTCAAAGAAGCTTTTATCCCTCCAGGACGAGACCATCAGGAAGGTCATCTCCGGGTACACAAGGGAAGCCGGGCTCCGTAACCTTGAACGCGAGGTCGCGGCGCTCTGCAGGAAGGTGGCCAAAAGGGTCGCCACCGGCAAGACCGGGGTCTCTGTCATAACGCCCAGAAACCTCCAGGACTACCTCGGCGTGACGAAGTACCTGCCCGAGGCGGAGCAGGAGATCGACGAGGTCGGCGTATCAACGGGGCTTGCGTGGACCCCGGTTGGAGGCGAGATACTCTACATAGAGGCCACCATAATGAACGGCAAGGGGCAGCTCACGCTCACAGGGCACCTCGGAGACGTCATGAAGGAGAGCGCGCACGCCGCCTTGAGCTACGCGAGGTCGAGGGCGAAGATGTTCAACCTCTCGCCTGATTTCTACAAGGACATGGACATCCATATCCATGTCCCCTCGGGCGCCATCCCGAAAGACGGCCCGTCGGCCGGCATAACGATGGCCACGGCCCTGATATCCGCCCTGACCCAGACGCCCGTCAACAAGGACATAGCCATGACCGGCGAGATAACTCTTCGGGGAAGGGTGTTGCCGATAGGAGGGGTCAAGGAGAAGAGCCTGGCGGCCCTGAGGGCGAAGATAAAGACCGTCATAATACCCGAGCGGAACAAAAAAGACCTTGAGGAGATCCCCAGGGACATCAGAAAGCAGATAAACTTCGTCCCCGTTAAGCACATGGACGATGTGCTTAAATATGTCTTCAAGAAAAAACCGCAGCTCCATGGGCAAAAACCCCCGGCAAAAAAGCCCAAAGCGGTAAAAAGAAAGAGCGCCGCCAGGCCCGC
>JACRCJ010000319.1 GCA_016219075.1 Deltaproteobacteria bacterium
CACCCTGTTGAGGTAGTCCACAAGCGAAGGGTGCGCGACCCCGTAGCCCACCCTCAGGCCCGCAAGCCCGTATATCTTCGAGAAGGTCCTCAGGAGCAATACCGCGCGGCCTTCCTTTATGTACGAGAGCGTGTCGGGAAATTCGTTGCTTTCGACGAACTCGAAGTACGCCTCATCGACGCAGACGACGACATCTTCGGGCACTCTCTTCATGAACTCCGAGAACTCTGAGGCCGTGACTATGGTGCCTGTGGGGTTGTTCGGGTTCGCGATGAATATTATCTTCGTCCTGGCGTTTATTTTCCCGGCCATCGCGGCAAGGTCGTGCCTCATCTCTTTCAGGGGGACATTTACCGCCGCTCCGCCTACGGATTTAACGACTATCGGATAGACCGCGAAAGACGGGTCGGCCATTATCGCCTCGTCACCGGTCTTTAAAAAGGCCCTTATCAGTAGCTCTATGATCTCGTTGGACCCGTTGCCGAAGATGAGCATATCCGGAGCCACGCCTATGACAGAGGAGAGCTTTTCCTTGAGGTAGTAGCACGAGCCGTCCGGGTACCTGTGCAGGTTAGAAAACCCCTTTGAGAGCGCTTCGACGGCCTTTTTCGAGGGCCCCAGCGGGTTTTCGTTGCTGGCGAGCTTTATCGAGCCCGTGACCCCAAGCTCCCTTTCAAGCTCCTCTATGGGTTTTCCCGGAGGGTAAGGCACAAGGGAGGCGACATATTCCGAGACCTTGAGTTTTAAACTCTTTACATCTGTAGTCATAGATCACCTGATTTCACATGGAATACGGGTACTTTAAAAAGAAAGCTGAGACTTAGGATAAGACCCGAGTACCTTGAGGAAAGAACAATGCGCCTCAAGCTCCTTTACGGCCTTCTGTACTTTCTCGTCCGTGATATGGCCGTCGAGGTCGACGAAAAAGACATATTCCCATGCCTTGGTCTTAAGCGGCCGCGACTCGATCTTCGTGAGGTTGATCTCCTTTTCGGCAAAGGGCTTGAGCATCCTGTAAAGGGCCCCCGGAGAGTCTTTCACGGCGAACATCAAAGAGGTCTTGTCCGAGCCCGTGGGTCTGCTCCCGTTCTTTCCGATGACAAGGAACCTTGTGAAGTTATTGGCGTTGTCCTCGATGCTCTTCTCTATCACCCTGAGGTCATAGAGCGTTGCCGCCGCGATGCTCGCGATGGCGGCTATAGCCGGGTCTTCCGCGGCCATCCGGGCCGCCTGCGCCGTTGAGGATACGTCGAAGACAAGGGCGTTGGGAAGGTTGTTCTTCACCCACGACCTCGACTGCGCCAGCGGGTTGGGGTGCGAGCAGACCTTCACGATGTCTTCAAGCTTGCCGCTCTTGTTCATGAGCGCGAGCGATATCTCGAGCATCACCTCGGCGCAGATCTTGAGGCTCGAGCTGACGAAGAGGTCAAGGGTGTGGCTGACGACTCCTTCCGTGGAGTTCTCGATGGGGACCACGCCGAGGTCGGCTCTCCCCTTCTCCACATCGTCGAATACGTCGGCTATGTCCTTTTTCGGGACGAATTCCCCGGACCCTCCGAAGTGCTGTATGCAGGCCTGGTGCGTGAATGTCGCCACGGGCCCCAAAAACGCCACCTTCAGGGGCTTCTCAAGCGACAGCGACGCGCTCATTATCTCCCTGAAGACGTTTTTTAAGGCCTGGTCCGGAAAAGGCCCGGCGTTCTTCTCGATAAGACGCTTTAAAACTGCCTGTTCCCTCTCCGGGACATAGAACTCCTTGCGTTCTTTCTTCTTTGTCTCGCCGACCTCAAGGACGCACCTGGCCCTCTTGTTAAGGAGGTCCAGAATACCGAGATCTATGGAGTCTATCTCGTCACGGAGCGTCTCTATGGAACGGCCTTTTTTTTTCATTATCCTCTGAAAGGCTCATCCGGCAGACCGGCACGGCTTCAAAACGCGCGCCGGAGCTTAAGGATGAAAATCTTTATAATAATTAAAGCGATAGATTAATTTATTCCGGCTAAAAAATCAACAGCTATTTAAACCGCTCTGCCTGTTACGCGCATCAGCGGGTGCTCATGGGCGAAAACGCGCGCCCCGGCGGAAAGTCTCACGCAAGAGCCCCTTGTCAGTACCTCTTGGGCTCGGAGAATACTCCCATGTTGCGGAATTTTTTATAACGGTTTTCTACAAGGTCTTGTCTGGCAAGGGAGTTAAGCTCTTTAAGCTGGGTTATGAGGACTGTTTTGAGGTTTTTATACGCAGTAACGGGGTCCCTGTGGGCCCCGCCCACGGGTTCCTTTACGATCTTATCTATGACGCCGAGCTTAAGTAGCTCCGCGGCGTCGATTTTCAAGGCCTTTGCCGCGAGGTCGGCCTTTGTGCCGTCTTTCCACAGAATCGCGGCGCACCCCTCCGGTGAGATCACGGAGTAGGTCGAGAACTCAAGCATCAGCACCCTGTCGGCCACCCCAATGGCAAGGGCGCCGCCGCTGCCGCCTTCTCCGATGACGGTCGTTATGACCGGCACCTTGAGAGCCGACATCGCCATGAGGTTGGCGGCTATCGCCTCGGACTGCCCCCTCTCCTCCGCGCCTATGCCGGGGTAGGCCCCGGGGGTGTCGATGAACGTGAAGACCGGGCGGTCGAACCTCTCGGCCATCTCCATGAGCCTCAGG
>JACRCJ010000320.1 GCA_016219075.1 Deltaproteobacteria bacterium
AGGCCCGCTTTTTTTAGTTTCAGGAGTATCGGCTCGGTCAGGAGGTTCGCCCTCATGAGGCAGTGGAACGGCACGCCTACCTCTTTCGGGTACTTCTCCGAGAACTCGTCGAGCCATGCGTCGTCCTTGAGTATGAATATGTCGTCGTAGAACTTTATGAACTGCGTGTCGTAGTTCTTCTTCAGCTCCTTGAGCTCCGCGATGAGCCTGTCGACGCTCATCCTTGACACAAGGGCGCCCTTGCCCTTGTACAGAAGGTTGTACTTGTGGTTGAAGCAGTAGGTGCACTTGTACGGGCAGCCCCTGCCGGCCATGAACGAGCGCATCGGGAACCTCCCGAGGCGCGTTGAGGAGTAGAATAGCTCGCGGTCGAGGTACGGCAGGTCGTCCAGTTCCCTTCGCTTGTTTCTTATCCCCGGCGGGGCGCCCTTCCTGAAGTTCTTCCTTGTGACTATGTTGGGGATTGAGTCGATGGAGGCCTTTTTCTCCAGCGCGTCAAGGAGCTCCGGCCAGGCGTCGTCTCCCTCGCCGACGCAAAGCGCGTCGAACGGGTGCTTCTCGATAATCTCGGGGAAGAAGGTCGCGTGCGGGCCTCCTATGACGGTAAAGATGGCCCTGTTTACGGATTTGACGGTCTCGTTGGCGGCGAGGTAGTACTTGTGCTCGCCGGTCTTGGCGCTGAAGGCTACGATGTCGGGGGCGAAGGAAGAAAGCTTTTCCTTGAGGTCGCCCCGGGCCAGGACCGAGACACCCGTCCTGTGCCCCTTTTCCTTCGCAAGGGCCGAGAGCAGCATGATCCCCATCGGGTCTATGTATTCAAGGTCTTTTATTACGAAGAGTATCTTCACTTTTCCCCGGCCAGCTCTATGCGCCTTGCGGGCACGGCGTAGTCCGCCCGTGCGGTCACCCTGACCTCCCAGAAAAGAGAAGCTATGGCGCTAAAGACGCTTACGATGTTTTTTAGTCTGAACGCCTTGGTCTTGCCCTTCGACCTCTGGCTTATGTCAACGCCCACCTCGACAAAGCTCGCCCCTGAGCGAAGGAGCCTCACGAGTATTGCGGCCATGTACGCGAACCCCCAGGTATTCAGGGGGACTTTTTTAAGAAGCCCGCTTTTGATGAGGCATGTCCCGTTATAGTACTTAAGGTCCAGCCCGAAGAGCGTGTTCATGCCGAGCACGAAGAGCCTTGAGATGACCCTTCTTGAAAGCGGTCTGACATGCATGTTGGCGGTATAGGGGATTATGACATCGGCCGCCCCGGCAAGGGCCATGACCTTACGGATGGCCTCCGCCGGGATCTCGTTGTCACCGGGGACCATCAGTATGTAGTCCTTTGCGGCCAGCCTCACCCCTTCTGTGTAGTTGTAGCCGAAGCCCATGTTCTTCGGGTTATGGATGACCCTTATGCCCCGCTCCCTTTTCTTTATCTCCTCGGCAATATTTCCTGTGCCGTCGGTGCTGAAGTCGTTGAAGATGAGGACCTCGCAGCCTGAGAAGGCGCCGGAAGAGGCGATAGCCTCTTTGACGCACTCTATCGTGCCTTCAAGGTTCTCCTCCTCGTTCAAGCAGGGGACGATTATGGATATCGTTGGTTTGCCGGCCATTTTTCAGGTTCCCAGGATCAAAGGTGTCTTCAGGCGCGCTGGCGGTCTATTTCCCGAGCGTCTTTTTTACGGCTGAGACGATGTGGGCGGCCCCCGGGTAGTAGGCCTTCTCCAGAACAGGGCTCGCCGGCGTGGGGACATCCGGAAGGTTTACCCGTTGGGCAGGGGCCTTGAGGCGCTCGAACGCCTCTTCGACGACCCTCGTTATGATCTCGCTTCCCGCGCCGCACTCTCTCCACCCGGTATCGGCCACGACAAGACGGCCGGTCTTTTTTACGGATTCTATTATGAGGGCCGTGTCAAGCGGCCTTATGGTCCTCAAGTCTATGACCTCGCAGTCTACCCCTTCGCCCATGAGTTCTTCTGCGGCCTTTATCGACTCGCATACCATCTGCGATACGGCTACTACCGTGACATCCGACCCCGGCCTTCTCACTATCCCCTTGCCGATCTCTATTGCGTACGGCTCTTCCGGGACATGGCCCATCTGCTCATAGAGCCAGCGGTGCTCGATGAAGATTACCGGGTTGCCGTCGTACACGCTCGAGCGAAGAAGGCCCTTGGCGTCGTAAGGGGTCGACGGCATCACCACCTTGAGCCCCGGTATGTGCGCGAATAAGGACTGCAGGCTCTGGGAGTGCTGCGCCGCCGAGCCCCAGCCCCGGCCGATGATGGACCTGACGACGAGAGGCACGCTCAATTTTCCGCCGAACATGTAGCGCCACTTCGCGGCGTGGTTTATTATCTGGTCCATGGCGAGCGGCATGAAGTCCACC
>JACRCJ010000321.1 GCA_016219075.1 Deltaproteobacteria bacterium
AAGTCCTTGTATATGGCGCCGTCTATCCTTACGCCGATGCCTCCGGGGGAGTAGTACGCGGTGACCCTCCCGAAGGAAGGGAAGAAGTTGTTCTTCGGGTCCTCGGCGCAGATGCGGCACTCCATGGCGTAGCCCGTTATCTTCACATCCTCCTGGGTGAACCCCAGGGGCTTGCCGGCGGCGATCTCTATCTGCTTCTTGACGAGGTCGATCCCGGTGACCTCTTCGGTTATCGGGTGCTCGACCTGTATCCTCGTGTTCATCTCGAGGAAGTAGTAGTTGCGGTCGTTGTCCACGAGGAACTCGATGGTGCCGGCGTTGGTGTAGTCGGCCGCTTGAGCGGCCTTTATGGCCGTCTCGCCCATCCTCTTTCTCAGGTCCGGATCAAGTATGAGGGAAGGGGTGATCTCGATAAGCTTCTGGTGCCTTCTCTGTATGGAGCAGTCCCTCTCTCCGAGGTGCACGACGTTGCCGTGCTTGTCGGCGAGTATCTGAAACTCTATGTGGTGCGGCTTTTCGAGGAACTTTTCGAGGAACACCTCGGAGACTCCGAACGCCGCCGCGGATTCCTTCCTGGCCGTTGAGATGGACTCTATAAGCTCTTTCCTGTTGTAGGCGACCCTTAAACCCCTGCCGCCGCCGCCGCCGGAGGCCTTTATCATGACGGGGTAGCCTATCTTTTCGGCGTAGACCACCGCCTCTTCCACATCCTTTATCGAGTCTTCGGTGCCGGGCAGTATCGGCACCCCGGCCTTCATCATCATCTTTCTCGCCATGACCTTGTCGCCCATCTCGGCGATGGTCTTGCTGGACGGGCCGATGAAGGTTATCCCCTTCTTTTCGCAGAGGAGCGGGAACCTGGGGTTCTCGGAGAGAAAACCGTAGCCCGGGTGTATCGCGTCGACCCCTACCTTCGTGGCGAGGTCCACGAGCCTGTGGATGTTGAGGTAGCCCTGGATCGGACCAGGCCCCACCATGTAGGATTCGTCCGCCTTTTTTACATAGAGACTGGTGGCGTCCTCCTCCGAATAAATGGCTACCGTCGGTATGTCAAGCTCTTTACAGGCCCTTATGACGCGGGTGGCTATCTCGCCTCTGTTTGCTATGAGTACTTTTTTAAACATGACTTTTACCGGCCGGTCCATGTGATATGAAAAACTTAATCTTTTGACGGCAAATGATTATTTACCCAAAAATATTCAAATTAGTCAAGAAATAACTCTCCCGGAGAAAAAAATCAGGATGCCGGGAGCTGTTTCATGAACTCCAGCGCGTACTTGAGCCTTACGAGCGCGAGGTCTTTCCCCATCGCCTCCATCATCTCGAATATCCCCGGGCTTACGGTCCCTCCGGTCAGGGCCACCCTTACGGGCTGGGCGAGTTTCCCGAGTTTTAACCCGGATTCTTCGAGTATGGAGTTGAAGGCGGCCTCCAGGGCGTCGTGGGTAAACTCGCTCAAGGCCGACAGACGCTCCACCAGCACCTCGAAAAGCCCGATGTTTTCGGGGAGAAGAAACTTCTGGGTCGCCTTTGGATCGAACTCCACCCGCTCGTTGAAGTAAAAGAGCGCGGAGCCGGCCATCTCCTTCAATGTCCTGGAGCGCTCCCTGAGCGTGAGTATTATCTTCGGCAGCCTCTCATCCCCTTTAGCCTCGATCCCGTGCTCCTTGAGAAACGGCAGCAGAAGCTCTGAGAGCTCTTCGGCAGGGGTCTCCTTGATATAGTGGTGGTTGAGCCAGGTGAGTTTTTCCGGGTTGAAGACCCCGGAGGATTTTCCCACGGCCTCGAAGGAGAACTTGTCCACGAGCTCCTGCAAAGAGAATATCTCCTGGTCGCCGTGCGACCAGCCGAGGCGCGCCAGATAGTTTACAAGGGCGTGCGGCAGAAGGCCCATCTCCTTGTACGCCATGACCGAGGTTGCGCCGTGGCGTTTGCTTAATCTGGTCTTGTCCGAGCCGAGTATCATCGGCAGGTGCGCGAATACCGGGAGCGCGTGCCCCAGCGCCCTGTAAAGGAGTATCTGCTTGGGGGTGTTGTTTATGTGGTCGTCTCCCCTTATGACATGGGTTATATCCATCGTGGCGTCGTCCACGACGACGCAGAAGTTATAGGTCGGGGTCCCGTCGCTCCTGAGGATTACGAGGTCCTCTATGGCCGAGTTGTCGAAGGCGATGTTGCCCTTGATAATGTCCTCGACGACAGTTCTGCCGGGGGGGACCCTGAACCTTAACGCGAAGGGTTTGTCGAGGGTCTCCTTTACGGAGGCGCACCGTCCGTCGTACATCGGGGGCCTGCCATCCTTCAGCGCGGCCTCCCTTCTGGCCACAAGCTCCTCCGGGGTGCAGTAGCAGCGGTAGCAGAGGCCCTTGTCCAAAAGCTCATGGGCGAACTTCCTGTAGGTATCGAACATCTCGCTCTGGAAAAACGGGCCCTCGTCCCATGTAAGGCCCAGCCAGTTCATGCCGTCGAGTATCGCCTGTATGGATTCCTTCGTGGACCTGGCGACATCCGTGTCTTCTATGCGGAGTATGAACTTTCCGTTGTGGCGCCTGGCGAATAGCCAGTTAAAGAGCGCTGTGCGCGCCCCTCCTATGTGTAGATACCCCGTGGGGCTCGGTGCGAATCGTGTGCGGACTGTCAATTTAAAAACCTCCTGTATGAGTCATATCCGGGTACGGGAATGTTCGACCCCCCTGTGGCACGCTTGCCGGGATCGCCTGAAATCTTTGATTTAAAAGGGATTCTCCGGGAAAAGGGCAAGATGGATATTATCAGAAGCTGCCGGGAATGTAAAGAATTTGGAATGGCTTGACCTGGGAGAATATATAATGGTCGAGATGACCCCGCGGGAAAGGCAGCGGTACAAGAACTCCATGCACCGTAAGCTTGTTGAAACGGCCAGGGAAAAGGGGATAGCTGTCTCTCAGGCGGAAAATAGAAGGGAACTTAAGAAGGAAAGGGATATCGTGAGGCCCTTCGTCTACGCGGCAAAGCTTCTCGCGGGCCAATTACCGAATGATTATACCCGCATAGCCGACGACATGGTCTAAATCCCCGCTCGTCTCCCCGGAGGTGGCGTACTTCACAAGCCGCGCCTCTTTTGCCCCGAGCGCTCTGGCCGCCTCTATGGCGACGGCCGCCGGAAGTACTCCGCACATCGATATATCCTTCGCTGAGGTCACCGCCAGAAGCCCCCCGGCGTCAAGCCTCAAGACCGCCTCTATAGCCTCTTTGTCCTTTACGCGCGTCTTTTTGTCGCTCTCGTAGTGGTTCATGTCCGAGCTTACTACTATGAGGACCTCTTTGCCGTAGGATGATATCGCCCCGGCTACGGCTCTGCCAGCTAAAGCGCACTCTTCCGCCGTGGCGGTCATGACGGTGATGGGAACGATGGAGGAGTTTTTATTAAGCTCATGGATGAACGGCAGCTGCACCTCAAGGGAATGTTCGGCACGGTGCGCCTCTACATCGGATGAGAAAAGACGGCTGCCTCCGAGTACAAGTTCGGCAAGCGCGGAGTTTATCTTTAACCTTCCTGACGGGACCTCCCAAACGCCCCCTGACATCACCGATATCTTTTTGCCCATCCCTGTGTGGTTCGGGCCTATGAGTATTATGTCATCCGGTATCTCTATTGACGAGTAGACCTCTCCGGCCACCGCCCCGGAGTAGATGTACCCGGCGTGCGGGGCGATGATGGCAACGGCCTTCTCTTTCGGGCGGTCTGATAAAAACCCCTCGACATCCTTTTTGAGCGTATAAGGGTCCGCCGGGTAGAACCTGCCCGCCACACACGGTCTTCTTATCATCATGGGGTATCCTTTGACCTTAAACAGGTCCGTAGATGTGTCCGGTAAACACAGCTCCCGTCTGCTCAATGATAACACGGGTTTCGGCGCAGGTTAAGATAAGACCTCGCCCTTAAGGCCGTGCGCCGTGATATTCAGGGGCAGGAAAAAGCCCGTCCCCCGTCCCTTTGAAGGGTGGACGGGCTTTTTCTGCCTTAAGCGTCATTTATGACCATGCGGACGCCTTTTTGGTCCAGTAGTCGTCCGGATACCGTTTGTGCATCGACTCCCAGGTCCGGGCAAGGTGAATCGCGTCTCCCGACTCCTTGTAAAGGGCCACACCCATGTAGTAACGGGCTTCGGGCGCCACATCCGCGTCCGGGTTGTTGTCGATTATCCACTCGAAATCGCCCTCCGCCTCTTTGAACCTGTTCCTGTGGAAGGCGGCCAGACCCTCGGCCAGATATATCTGCGAGGTAAAGTCCTCTGGCGGCAGATACCCGACCCAACGCTCAAGCTCTTTGCCGTTCTCGTCGGCGAGTATGAAGGTCGGCGTCCATTCGATATTGTACCGCGCCGTCATATCCTCGGCCTCGGTTACGGTAAAGGAAATAGGAGCGAAGTTACGGTTTATAAGCTCCACTATACCGGGCTCGTTAAAGTCCACTTCCATCGTTTTTTTGCAGCCGCCGCACTTCGGGTGGTGGAAGAACATAAAGATAAGCTTATTTAAACCGCGCACCTCGGCCTGAGCGGCCTCAAAGTTTTTCAGCCATTTGATGTTTGACATTTTATCCACCTCCTGACCGGCGACAAACATGATCGCCTGATTTAATTATGACACTTTCCCGTTTTATGTCAATAGGTTGTGGCGTCAAAACGCGGCTCTTTGCCCCAGGCGCAAAACCCCCGGAACGGCTATTTTCCGGGTGAAATTCCCCTTGAGTATGCTATACTTACGAATTATATTTATTTTTAATCACAAAATTCCCTGTAGCTTGCTACAGGGTTTCCGTATAAAAACCCTCCCCCTCGATGGGGGAGGGAAGGGTGGGGGTGGAAAAATGTTTTCACCCTCCCCTCAGTCCCCTCCCATCAAGGGA
>JACRCJ010000055.1 GCA_016219075.1 Deltaproteobacteria bacterium
GCGTCCTGAAGGTGGGTCCTCCCGGACTTTATGACCGCGTTGAACTCTACGGACTTCCTCTCAAGCGCTTTTTGAAGTACCTTGAGGGAAGCAAGAAGCGCGGGAGCGCTTAAAAGGCACGCTACCCTCAGGGCCGTGGGCATCGTGTCGTTCGTCGACTGGCTCATGTTCACATGGTCGTTCGGGTGTACCGTCGAGTAGCTCCCCTTGACCCCGCCGAGGATCTCTATGGCCCTGTTGGCTATCACCTCGTTGGCGTTCATGTTGTGCGAAGTCCCGGCGCCCGCCTGGTAGACATCGACGAAGAACTCGCCGCGGTGCAGCCCGGAGACGACCTCGTCGGCGGCCTTGATGATGGCAGAGCCCCTTTTTCTGTCAAGAAGGCCAAGCTCCACATTGGCCATGGCGGCGGCCTTTTTGACCATGGCCGTGGCTGTGACGAAGACGGGTTTTGGCATGATGCCGCTTACGGGGAAGTTCTCTGCGGCCCGCAGGGTAGCAATGCCGTAGTAGGCGTTTGCGGGCACGAGCCTTTCTCCGATGGAGTCTTTTTCGACCCTGAACTCTTTATTGTCACCCATACGGCTTACTCCTTACGGACTCAGTACTTTATGATCTTCCTGTCGGGCCCGAGCGGGAAGTTTATGTCGATGTGGCCGGCGAGAGTCTCTTCCTTTTTTCCCTCAACGAGTATCTGCACTTCCTTTATGCCCTGGAAGTTGAGGGTGAGCGTGTTGACTATGGAGTAGACCGTCTCAAGCTCGCCGGAAGAGCCGCCGGGATGGTTTTTGACTATCTCGGAGCTGAAGTCCACGAACGCGGTCGAACCACTGACCTTGAGACCGATGAGCCGGGTTCCCGCGGGTATCGCGCTTATGAGGCCGTTTCTGGGCCCATCGAGGAGAGCCCGGACGGCCCCTGTTGCCTCGGTCTCAAGACTCCCCTTTTTTATCCTTCTTTTTTCAGGCTTCAGGTACGGCCCCTCGTCGGTGCTGAAGTAAAGGTCGACGGTCTTTACAACGGCTGCGGGGACGGGCCTTTCTTCAGCAGTCTTGAAGAACCTGTCTCCGTAGAGGGAGATGATTATGATGCCGGCTGCCAATGTCAGAATGGCTGCCAGGAGCACTGTGTTTAAGCCGGGGTTCCGGACTCTTTTTTTTCTACTCATCTTCGAGGGTCTGTTTGCGGTTTGATTGTTTTGTTTATTCTCTCTTAGGGACTAATACCCTTTAGCTTGCTGCGCTCTGCAAAAGGCCTTTTTTTGCTACAGCGCGCCTCGGGGCTGTTGCTCTTCGCTTGCAAGCTCGCTCGCAATAAATACAGAGGCTTGTTCTCGCTTTCTTTTATTCTCTCTTAGGGACTAATACCCCGCAGCTTGCTGCGCAATACATTAGGCCTTTTTGCGCGCTGGCGCGCGCCTCGGGGCTATTGCTTCGCTCGCTGTCAAGTTCGCGCGCAATAAATACAGAGGCTTGCTCGCTCGCTCTCCTTCATGCTCGCTACGCAATGCCCCTGGTGTTTTGTTAAAACAATACGAAAGACATTCTTCGCAATAGAATAGGTTGTTTTTAGATACCCCGGAGCTTGCTCCGGGGAGGTTCACTGCGCAATGGACCTGGAGTTTTGTTAAAAACAATACAAAACATCTAATAACTTTCAGGGGGCCTCAAGCTCCGCGAGTTCGGCGTCCTTGATCCCCTCGCCGAAGAACCTCCTGCCTACCTGGATGAACCTCTCAGGAGAGTCGGTGACGAAGAACCTGTGTGCCGCCGGAGAGCCGGTGTCGTTCCCGATGCCTTTTTCGTTCAGCACTCGTTTTACCTCGATTGCCGTGGACTCGGCCGAATCGATAAGGGCCACTCCCTTACCCATGACCGACGCGATAGTCTCTTTGAGGATGGGGTAATGCGTGCAGCCGAGCACAAGGGTGTCTATTTTTTCGTCGTTCAAGCCCTTGAGGTAATGCTCTACGGTAAGACGGGCCACATCGTTTGACGTCCAGCCCTCTTCGGCCAGCGGCACAAAGAGAGGACAGGCCTTGGTGAATATAACCATCTTGCCGGTCTTTATCTCGAAGTACCTGTCGAAGTGCTTCTCTCCGCGCTCGGCGACTTCCTTCGTCTCGTCCCCGCTGAGCCTGTTTATCTCATCTACATAGGAGTTGCTTCTTATCGTGCCCTGGGTGCCGATTATGCCGATCCTTCGCGTCCTTGTCGCCCGGAGAGCCGCCCTGGCTCCTGGCTCGATGACCCCGATGACCGGGACCCTGAGCCTCTTTTTAAGCTCAGGCAGGGCATAGGCCGAGGCTGTGTTGCAGGCCACGACAAGGAGCTTTATGTCAAGCTTTGTGAGAAACCGGGCTACCTCGATTGAGTACCTTACGACCGTCTCCCTGGACTTTATTCCATAGGGGACCCTTGCGGTGTCTCCAAGATATATAGTATTCTCACCGGGAAGCTGTCTGGTTATCTCCCGTAAGACGGTGAGCCCGCCCACGCCGGAGTCGAATACGCCTATAGGGTTTTCTTTCATTATAGTGATAAACTTGCACAGGGCTTGATACCGGGGTTTCCGGTATTGAAAAAAGCCCTTCCTTTATTTTTAACGTTCTGAAAACCAGAGGTTTTAAGCCCTGAGAGCGTTCATTGCAATAAGCTTTTTAAGTTTAGGTAATACCACCTTGCTTGTCAACGACTATTTTGCCGGTTTATAAACCGCTTGAACCGTTAAAATATTATATAATATAAAGAAGTATGGGGATTACGGTACGGCTTCGTTTCATGCTGGGCGGGGCCTTGACAAAAGGGGCGGAGCGATATGGAAAACAGCGAGATAGCTAAAGTCTTCGAGGAGATATCCGACCTGCTGGAACTCACAGGCGGCGACAAATTCAGGATCCGCTCCTACAGGAACGCCGCGGTCGTGGTCGAGGGACTTCCTGAGAGCCTTCATGCCCTCTATGAGAAGGGCACGGAGCACCTCTTGGGTATCCCCGGCATAGGTGAAAGCCTCAGGTCCAAGATCATCGAGCTTCTGACCACTGGAAGGTGCGCCTACCACGACGAGCTCTTAAAGGAGATGCCCGCCGGGATGCTCGATATTCTGAAGGTCTCAGGGGTAGGGCCGAAAAGGGCCGCCCTTATCCATAAGGAACTCGGGGTGTCAAGCGTTGAGGAGCTTGAAAAGGCCGCCGAGGGCGGAAAGCTCAGAAAGCTTTCCGGGATGGGCGAGACATCTGAGGAGAAGATATTGAAGGCGGTCAGGGACTTGAAGGCGCGTTCCGGCAAATTCAAGATATCTCTGGCAATGAAGTACGCCGAGCTCTTCACGGACTACATCGGTAAAATCCCCGGCGTAACCGATGTAGTCCCGGCCGGAAGCCTGAGGAGGTGGAAGGAGGAGATAGGGGACATAGATATACTGGCCACCTGCAAGGACCCGGCGAAGGTCATGGAACGCTTCGTAGCCCACCCGGAAGTAAAGGAGGTGCTGGCCATGGGCGACACCAAATCCACGGTCGTGCTCAAGGCCGGGCTGCAGGTGGACTTGAGGGTGCTTGAGAAAAAATCGTTCGGCGCCGCACTCCAGTACTTCACGGGGTCGAAGTCCCATAATGTCGCGCTCCGCGATCGGGCCAAGAGGATGGGCTTGAAGATCAGCGAGTACGGCGTATTTAAAGAGGACGGGGAGAAGTGGGTGGCCGGAAAGAAGGAAGAGGACGTATACAGGGCCGTGGGGCTTGAGTGGATTGCGCCGGAGCTCCGTGAGAACAGGGGAGAGATAGAGGCCGCCGAAGGGGGGAGGCTCCCGGAGACCCTCTGCGTCGAGGACATCAGGGGAGACCTCCACTCGCACACAAGCGAGAGCGACGGCGGCTTTACCCTTGAAGAGATGGTCGAGGCCGCCGTGAACAGGGGGTATGAGTACCTTGCGGTCAC
>JACRCJ010000322.1 GCA_016219075.1 Deltaproteobacteria bacterium
AGCTCCTTGAGGGAAAAGCCCCTCTCGAATATGACGGCGTTTACGTTTTTTTCCTTCATGTAGCGGATTACGTCGGGGTAGAGCTTCTCACCCTCGACGATGAGGTCGTCCTCGAAGACGAGGGCCTCGTTCACCAGTCCGACGGCGATGTTGTTCCTGGTCTTGAGCGCGTCCTCGATGAACCCGGAGAGCTTGTTTATCGGGGCCGTTATGGCCGGGTGGCCGGCCGGGTACAGTTTTTTATTCTTCAGGGCGCCGTTTATGTTCTTGAGGATCGCGTCCCTGGACTCGTTCTCGTTCATGCGTTCTTCTCTCTTCCTTCAAGGATTCTTTTACAGGTGATATAAAGCTCGCCCTCGGAGTTCTTTCCCACATGTTCGATGGCGCCGAACGCGTCTTCTCCGCCTATCATCCCGAGCGAATAAGCGGCAAGAGAGCGGACCTCCTCGTTGGTCTTTTTGCCGAACCATGCCTTTTTGAAGAGCACATTGGTCAGGTACGGTACGGCCCTGGGGTCGCCTATTATCCCGAGGGCCTTTATCGCCTCGCGTTTGGCGTCCTGGGTGTCGGCGAACGGTTCCCATCTGATGGCGATCTTGCCGAGGATGTCGACGGCGCCGGGGTCCTTGAGCATCCCAAGCGATATAATGGCCTGGCTTACGAGCCCCTGGTCCTCTTCGTCCAGGACCCTTATGAGAAAGGCCGTGGACCTCGGGGAGGGGATCTTGACCAGGGTCTTCATGACCTCTTTTTTAACCCTGGGGTCCGGGTTCCCGTAAGCCGACTCTATGGCGTCGAGCGCCCGGTCGTCGCCGATCTCTCCCAGAAGCGATACCATCTGTCTTACTACGTACCACTCCGGGTTTTTGATCCTTGCCTCCACGGAAGTGCGGATGTCCTTGCCGAAGAGGACTATCGTGTTGAAGAGGTGCCTTCTCGTGATAGCCTCCGGGGCCTCTATGATGGCGTCCAGAAGGAGCTCGACCGCCTCAAGCCCGGTGAAGACAAGCATCTTCTGTATCGCGACGCGAAGCAACTCGTCCTTGCCCCCCGCCCTCTCGACGAGGTACCTTATCATATCACGGTTGAGGATGGACCTCAAACGCTCGGTAGCGGTGTTCCTTATCTCCTCGGGCAGCCCTGAGGACTGGAAAGAGTGCTCCGCGAAGACGATCAAAGCGCCGAAGACCTCCTCGAACTTCCTTTCGATGAGGAGCGGCGAAACCTTTTCGTTTATCCTCACCGAAAGGTCGTTGTATCTTAAAAAATCGCGTTCCGCCCTTATGCGCGCGACGAGTCTGTCAAGGGGCGTGTCGTCATCCGTTTTTTCCTCCTGTTCCGGCTCCTGTTCCCCGGCTTCAGGGGATTCTCCCCCCGGGGCTTCTTCGACCACCTCGGCCGAGGCTATCACTTCGGTCTCTGCCTGCTTTTTATCCTCGAGATCCTGTTTAAGCCTCCTCAGGTCTTCATACTTGAGCGCGTTTATAAGGATGCCCGCCACGTCGTTGCCGGCGAAGAGGGCCTCGGCCCCGCCCCCGGCCTGAAGCTCTTCGGGCTCAAGCTTCAAAACGCTCAAGAGGACCTTCATCTCCTCGAGGGTCACCCTCTGTGAGAAGGCTATTTCTCTTACGCGCCTGAAGAAGAACTTTTTGGCAAGCGCCAGTACATCCGGGTTGACGGGGGCGACGATGCTGTTGTTGAGGTAAAAACCCCTCTGGTCTATCGTGAAGCGGACCTCGCCCATATCGTCGACGGACTTTTTGACGATAAGGTAACATCTGCTGAGGGCGGACTCGTAGTTCGGATGGCCGTCAGGATAGAAATTATGCATCTTGACAGCCTTGTTCAGTTCATTTAGTATGTTACTGTAATTCAATATTTCCAAAGACATTTTTTCTTTCTGCCGCGCCGATTTTTTTAAAAATAATCATAACAAAACTGAGCGGTTTGTCAATTGTAAACATCAGTTTATTCCAACCCCGGCAAAGCGCTATCCGACCATAATGGCCAAGGTGAAGACAATCTATTCGTGCCAGTCCTGCGGCCACACATCCTACAGGTGGCTGGGCAAGTGTCCGGACTGTAACGGGTGGAATACTTTCCTTGAGGAAAAAGTCGTCGAGGAGAAGAGGTCCGGGGCCGCTCTGACCTCCTCTCAGTCAACGCCTCTGCCGATATCAAAACTCAACATGGCCGAAGAGGACAGGGTCTCTACCGGATTGCCGGAGCTTGACCGGGTCCTTGGGGGCGGGCTTGTCCCAGGGTCGGCCGTCTTGATAGGCGGAGACCCCGGCATAGGCAAATCGACCCTTCTCCTGCAGGCCATGGGCAGGTTCGCCGCCTCGGGCCACAGGGTGCTCTATGTCTCAGGCGAGGAATCGATGCGCCAGATAAGGCTAAGGGGCGAGAGGCTCGGGGCCCTCTCGGAAGACCTCCTCGTCTATTCGGAGACCTCGCTTGAAAAGATACTCTCTACCATAAAGGAGTGCTCCCCAGGGGTGGTCGTCATCGACTCGGTGCAGACCGTCGCAACAGATGAGCTTGAGAGCTCTCCGGGGAGCGTGAGCCAGGTCAGGGAGGTCTCTGCACGGCTGATCTCGTGCGTCAAGAACCTGGAGATACCGCTTTTTCTCGTCGGCCATGTCACCAAGGACGGCGCCATTGCGGGCCCCAAGGTCCTGGAGCACATGGTGGACACGGTCTTGTACTTCGAGGGCGAGCGGGGCCATCCGTTCAGGATACTCAGGGCCGTAAAAAACCGCTTCGGCTCCGTCATGGAGATAGGGGTCTTCGAGATGAAGGAGAGCGGGCTTGAAGAGGTCTTGAACCCCTCGGAGATATTCCTCGCCGAGAGACCCGTTGGGGCATCGGGTTCGGCCGTGGTCTCAAGCCTCGAAGGCACCCGCACCATTCTGGTCGAGGTGCAGTCGCTTGTTTGCCCTACGCTTTTCGGCGTTCCGCGCAGAACCGTCTCCGGGGTGGACTACAACAGGGTGGTCCTCCTGGCGGCGGTGCTGGAGAAGAAGGCCGGGATAGCGCTTGCCAACCACGACATATTCATAAAGGTGGCCGGGGGCCTGCGTCTCGATGAGCCGGCCATAGACCTCGGGGTCGTGGCTTCTATCACGTCCAACTTCCTTGACAGGCCGATAGAGCCCAATACCGTAATATTCGGGGAGGTGGGGCTTGCCGGCGAGGTGAGGGGCGTAAACCAGGTCGAGCCCAGGGTGAAAGAGGCCGCCAAGCTCGGTTTCAAGAGATGCGTGCTCCCCAAAGATAACCTTAAGGGCCTCAAAAGATACGGCGATATGAAGCTTGACGGGGTCACTACGGTAAAAGAGGCGATAGAGAAGTTCTTCTGAAAGGGTGTCCGGACGAACCGCCTTGCCGGAATGCTCCGGGGCATCCGTTGGGGTATCTGTTTTATTTTTTTGACGTTCTGAAAGCCCCGGGGCTTTAACCGGGGAGGGAACATATGCGTGGCAAGCCGCTTGATCGCACCCGGAGGAAATATTAAAACCCTGTGATTACAAATGGATATTTTTGTAAAGGGAGTTTTTATTTATAGATGAATCCGGCCCGTTTTGATATAATAAAAAGGTTTAAAGAGCCTACGGAGAAGACCGGCAGGTTGAAGCTCACGCGGCGTTCTCTCAGTAAATCGTTCTTGCCTGCCGGTACGCTCTTTAAAGCGGTTTTACTGGCAGTTCTCTCTGTCTTTTCCATAATGGGAAAGGCCGCGTTCTGCCAGGCCGACAAGCCCTACTTCACGGATGTCGGACAGTTCAACTACGCAAGGTTCCTTATGGACGAGCGTGACTACCGCGTGGCGGCCCGTGAGTTCTCGAGGCTCATAGAGCGCTTCCCCGGAAGCCCCCTTTTGCCTGACGCCCAGTTCAACCTCTCCGAGGCGTACTTTTACGCAGGCCGGTACGGCGAGGCGGCCGCCGAGTTCAAGCTTTTCCTCAATAACTTCAAGGACAGCCCGTTCGCCCTTGTGGCCGAGGTCAAGATAAGGGAGGCCGAGGACAAGCTCCGGGACGGCAGGACATACAGGGCTCCTGTCCCGGTATTGCGTAACCTTCGACCGGGGCTTCGCGCGGTGCAGGTGATGTTCTTCGAGGGAAAGACCGGAGAAGAGATAGACGCCGAGCTTAAGCGCCTGAGGAGAGCCGGCATAGACACGGTGATAGTGAGGGCATTTCACAACTACGACGACAGGTTCTACCCGCTGGCAAGGCGCGGCTCGGAGCGGGGCGTGTACTTCCGAACAAAAGAAGCCCCGGTCGTGGACGACATACTGCCGGTCATCGCACGGCTCGCTCACGGGAACGGCCTTAAGATATTCGCGTGGATGACGACAAGGTACGCCGACTACGGCGTTGAGGAGAACTCTGAGCTGGCCTGCAGGGGCTACGACATGACATCAATGAAGTTCTACAGGTGCAAGGGGCTGGACCTCTTTAACGAGGAGGCTGTAAGAAGGCTCGAGGCGATATACTCGGACCTGGCCGAAAACGACATAGACGGGGTGCTTTTTCAGGACGACCTGGTCCTTAAGCACAACGAGGGCTTCGGGCCGCATGCGGAGAAGTTTTTCATCTCTGACGCCGGGGCGCGCCCGGACCCGGCGTCTCTTTATTCGAGGTCAGGCGCGGAGCCCGGCAAGGTACACTACACGAAACTCTTCTGGCAGTGGTCGTCGGTGAAGAACCGGCGCCTGCTCGATGTGGCCGAAAGGCTTAAGGGCGTTGTGAAGCGCAAAAGGCCCGAAACGCTCTTCGCCATAAACCTCATGTACGAGTCGGTCACGAACCCGGCCTACGCCCTTGCGTGGCTCTCCCAGGACTTAAACGCCGCGCTCGGCAAGGACTTTGATTATTACTCCATCATGGCGTATCACAGGCAGATGGGCGAAGAGCTCAACAAGACCCCCGGCGACATCCGGGACCTGATAGCCAGGATGGTCCGGGACGCGTCCGACGCGGTCGGGGACGCTCACAGGGTCCTTATAAAGCTCCAGACCGTGGACTGGAAGACCGGAGACCCCCTTTCAAACGGCGAAGTGGTGGCCCTCATACGGGGCATCGAGGGGTTAAGGGACGTAAGCCTTGCTGTGGTGCCCTACCGCGGGGACTTCCCGTTTTACGAGCTGGGCGTGAAAAAGGACCTGGCGGCGCTCAACTGAAACTTACTTGACGGAGACGGGAAAGAGAGAGGAACATGACAGTCTTGATCGACAAATCCATCTGCTCGCTTTGCAGGTGCCACATAAAGGAGAACGCCTTATTTACCGGCCTTAACGCCAGCCAGCTCGACGCCTTCAAGGACGTTGTAGTCATCTCCTCCTACCGCAAACGGGAGGTCGTGTTCATGGAGGGCGACGAGTGCACGGGGCTCTATATAATACGCACCGGCAGGGTCAAGGTCGTAAGGTCGTCGAGCACCGGCAAGGAGCAGATAATAAAGATACTCAACCCCGGCGACCTCCTGGGTTTCGAGGTCTTCTACGACGGGAAGGTATACACCAACACCGCGGTGGCGATGGATGACTGCGAGCTTTGCTACATCGGGAAAGACGTCTTCTTCAAGATACTGGAGAAGGAGCCGTCGGTGGCGAAAAAGCTCATCATAGCGATGGGCCATGAGCTCAACCAGGCGTACGACAGGATCGGGAACCTTGGCCTCCTGAACGCGAAAGAGAAGCTCGCGCACCTGCTCTTCACGCTCGCCAGCGAGTACGGAGTGAAGTGCGACGGCGGGATGAAGCTCAACCTGACGCTTTCGCGCCTCGAGATAGCCGAGCTTCTCGGGATAACCCAGGAGACCTCCATAAGGCTCCTGAAGGGCTTCAAGGAGGAAGGCATCCTCGATATAAAGCGCAAAGAGATCATCATAAAGTCGCTCGCCAAGCTCAAACAGATCGGCGAGTGATTCTTTCGGGGCGCTTTCACGGCCCTTAACACTATCAACGGACGCCCGTCTCCTTTTTCAGGGCGGGACCCGGCGTCCCGGTCCTATACTTCCAATGGCATTTTCCATTCGCACAAGACTCACTTTCTGGTATGTCACGCTCCTGACCGTAAGCCTCATAGGCTTCGGGGTTGCCTTCTCGTATTCTCTCTTCAAGATATTCATGTACCGGATGGACAACCAGATAACCTCCGTGGCCAACATGATGGTGCACACCGTGTTGAAGCCCACGGGCCAGATATTCCTCCCGAACGACTTCGACATAATACTCGAAAGGTTCTTCGGCATCCGCACGAGCGGGAACTTCATACAGGTCCGGGACGCCCACGGGGGCGTGCTGGCAAAGTCGTCGAACCTCGAGGGCGCCACCATGCCGATCTCCCAGGACACATACCACGCCGCCCTCAACGGGTTCATATCATACGAGGTGGTGAGCATGGCCGGAAGGTACCCGATGAGGGTCATCACCAAGCCGATCATATTGCCGCAGAAGGGGATGGTGGCCATAGTCCAGGTCGGGGAATCGCTTGAAGGGGTGCAGGAGGTCCTTCGCTCGCTCTTCTACATCTACGTCCTCGCGATAATACTCGCCGTCATAACGGCCTCGGCCGTCGGGTGGTTCCTGGCGCGAAAGGCCCTCAAACCCGTTACCGAGATAACCGACATGGCGCGCAGAATCGGGGCCGAGAACCTGAACGAACGCCTCAACATCGCCGTCCCCCAGGACGAGATCGGCAGGCTCGCCTCCACGATAAACGAGATGATAGAGAGGCTTGAGAAGTCCTTCAAGCAGATAAAGCAGTTCACGGCCGACGCCTCGCACGAACTCAAGACGCCGCTTACGATACTGAAGGGCGAGATGGAGATAGCGCTCAGAGGCAAGGGCGGCCCGGAGCACCTCAGGGAAGCCCTGAAAAGCAGCCTCGAAGAGATAGACCGCATGAACTACATCGTCAGAAACCTCCTCGACCTCGCTAAGATGGACGTGGAAAGGGAGGCGCTCCCGAAGGAGAGGGTAAGCCTCGACAGGGTCCTGACCGAGCGGTTCGAGCATTTCAGGCGTCCGGCGCTTGACAGCGGCGTACATCTGGCTATCCTCAGGAATAAGCACGCCGTGGTCTGCGGCGACAGCGTAAGGCTGGGCCAACTCCTGTTCAACCTCATCGACAACGCGGTGAAATACACGCCCCACGGCGGCCGCGTCGAACTCTCGCTCGACGAAGAGAGCGGCAAGGCCGTCGTAAGGGTCAAAGACACCGGGGTTGGAATATCGCCTGAGGACCTGCCGTACATATTCGACAGGTTCTACAGGGTGGACAAGGCGCGCACCCGGGATGTGGGAGGGGCGGGCCTGGGACTGAGCATCTGTAAAGAGATCGCGGAGTCTCACGGCGGAACCCTCGAGGCCGCGAGCGTTGCGGGCAAGGGCACGACCTTCACCGCCGCGCTCCCGCTGGCCGGCGCCGTAGCAGAGGCGTAGCCCATTTTAAAGGCTCCGGCGTTTGGTCAGCCGAAGCCCGCGTCAGGCGGTCTTTGACTCATTTACCGGCGAGCCCCCGGATAGAAGAGGGCTGGGCTCCCGTTGCGCTCTTCCGATGCGACGGGAAGCGGCGAGGGTTTGTCTTCCGATATGGGTCTAACAGGATGTTGAAAAAGTCCATCCATGGCTTTTTCAACAACGATTTGGCCGAAGTGAATTCGTCCAAATCTCACAAATTACTCGACTTTTCAAGTCTCACAATTTGGCAATCCGTCCATGGATCGCCTATGCAGGCTGTTGAAAAACAGCCTGCTAATCTCAATACAATCAAGAACGGAGGCGATTTTATGAATGTAGGCATCCTTACCGGCGGAGGAGACTGTCCGGGGCTTAACGCCGTCATAAGGGCCGTTGTCAAGAGAGGCCTGCAGTTCGGATACGAGTTTACCGGGATAAAAAACGGATGGAGGGGGCTTGTCGAACCCTCGGTCGTAAAGCTTACGAAAGACGCGGTCTCAGGGATACTCCCGCTCGGCGGCACGATACTCGGCACCTCGCGCACCAACCCCATGAAGTCCGCCGCGGACACGGAGGCCGTCATGAGGAACATCAGCGAACTCAAACTCGACGCCCTCGTGTGCATCGGCGGGGACGACACCCTCGGCGTGGCGGCCAAGCTCTACAAGAAGGGGATAAAGACCATAGGCGTCCCCAAGACGATAGACAACGACCTGATGGGCACGGACTTCACCTTCGGGTTCGACACCGCCGTAAGCATCGTCACGTGGGCCCTTGACAGGCTCCACTCCACCACCGAGGCGCACCAGAGGGTGATGGTCGTGGAGGTCATGGGCAGGCACGCCGGCTGGATAGCCGTCTACGGCGGTATCGCCGGGGGCGCGGATGTGATACTGATACCCGAGAAACCCTTCGACATCGACGAGGTCTGCGAGCACGTAAGGAAAAGAAAGGCCGCGGGAAAGATGTTCAGCCTCGTCGTGGCCGCCGAAGGCGCCACCCCGAAGGATACCGGAGGGCTCATCACGAAAGACCAGGAGCTCGACGCCTTCGGCCACGCCAGGCTCGGAGGCATCGGCGAGTTTTTAGCCAAGGCGATAGAGCGTAAGACAGGGTACGAGTCGCGCCATGTGGTCCTGGGGCATCTCCAGAGGGGGGGTACGCCTACGGCGTACGACAGGATACTGGCCACGAGGTACGGCCTGAGGGCCATTGAGCTTGTCCACGAGGGCAAGTTCGGCAGGATGGTCGCGCTCCAGGGCAATAGTATTGTCGATATCTCGCTCGAGGAGGCCACAAGCAAGCTTAAGACCGTGGACATGGAGATGTTCAAGGCCGCCGAGGTCTTCTTCGGCTGAGTCTTTCGCGGTATCATTTTTTCAAAGTCCGGCTTTCTTCCCGTGCGCCGCCCTAAGGGCGGCGCACAGGGTCTTTTTTGACGCAAGGCTACTTCTAAAAATTGTTCTTTTTCCTGATCTCTGCGTCAGGGCGAAAATTAAAATGCTCACATATTCTCATATATGCTGCGCTTTTTATTTCCTCCCTTCCTTGACCTCAGAAAAAATATCTAATTTTTAGAGGTAGCCACAATGAATCTTCTTCCCCCCGCTCCGTATGATGAAGACGGGACCTCTCTACAAACCGCTTGCCGTTGTTGTTTTTAACGTTCTGAAGGTCCCGGGTTTTAACCTGAGAGGTTCATTTCAGGACTCACACCGGCTGAGCGCGCGGGGGCGGTGCTTCCATGAGGGAAAATTCAGACAATACCGGGGCTAAGACCCCCGCCTTCTTCGCCGACGCCATGCTCGGAAGCCTCGCCAGGTGGATGCGCGCCCTCGGCTATGATGTCGAGTACGAGAACTCAATCGGTGACAAAGAGCTTGTCGAGAGGGCCGCGAAAGAGGGCAGGACCATACTCACCAGGGACCACCTCCTCGTAAAGCGGAGACTCGCCCGGGGGCGCTCTCTTTTCATCACCGGCGTG
>JACRCJ010000324.1 GCA_016219075.1 Deltaproteobacteria bacterium
ATTCTAACTTTTTTTGCGGATAATTTCAAGCCCCCCCATGTACTTCCTCAGGGCTTCGGGTACCACTACGCTTCCGTCCTCCTGCTGGAAGTTCTCAAGGATGGCCACAAGGGTCCTTCCTACTGCGAGGCCGCTACCGTTGAGTGTATGGAGGAAGCGGGGTTTGCCGCCCCTGGGCCTGAAGCGGATATTGGCCCTTCTCGCCTGAAAGTCCTCAAAGTTGCTGCACGAGGATATCTCGCGGAACTTGCCCTGGCCCGGGAGCCAGACCTCGATGTCGTAGGTCTTGGCCGACGAAAAACCCATGTCCCCGGTACAGAGCGTTACGACACGGTAATGGAGCCCGAGCTCCTTCAAGACCTCTTCGGCGTTGTTCGTCAGCTTCTCAAGCTCGTCATAAGACGTATCGGGGTGCGAGAACTTCACAAGCTCGACCTTGTTGAACTGGTGCTGGCGGATAAGCCCCTTCACATCCTTTCCGTAAGAACCCGCCTCTTTCCTGAAGCAAGGCGTGTAAGCGGTGTAGCAGAGCGGCAGGGACTCCTCTTCGAGTATCTCGCCCCCGTGCATGTTCGTCACCGGGACCTCGGCCGTGGGGATGAGGTAGTGGTCCCAGCCCTCTATCTTGAAGAGGTCGTCGCCGAACTTGGGGAGCTGGCCCGTGCCGAGCATCGCCTCGCTTTTTACCATGAACGGCGGGAGCACCTCGGTGTAGCCGTGCTTCGTCGTGTGAAGGTCGAGCATGAAGTTTATAAGCGCCCTCTCAAGGAGAGCTCCCGGGCCCTTCTGGAGCGAAAACCGCGCCCCCGAGAGCTTCCCGGCCCGCTCGAAATCCAGTATGCCGAGCCTTTCGCCGACTTCCGTGTGCTCAAGGGGCGTGAACCCGAACTCCGGAACACTCCCCCAGACCCTCGTAACAGGGTTTTCCGTCTCGTCCTTCCCGACAGGGACGCTCGGGCTGGGGAGGTTGGGAAGGACCAGGAGAAGATCGTTCAGCTCCTTTTCGCACCCGCCTATTTCGGCGTCGAGGGCCTTTATCCGGGCGCTCTCGTCCTGCATCTCGGAGAGGAGACGGCTTGCGTCCTTCTTCTCCTTCTTGAGCTTTCCGATCTCTTCGGAGACGGTGTTCCGCTTCGATTTGAGCGCCTCGGTCTCCGTAAGGAGAGAGCGCCTCTTCTCATCGAGCGCCTTGAGGTTGGACAGGTCGAGCGAGCCGCCTCGCGTGGCGAGCCGCCTTTCGACCTCGGCGATGTTCTCCCTGACAAATTTTATGTCGAGCATGGCGTTTGGCGGACTCCGGATAATTTATGAGGCCGCGGACCAGTGGTCCGCGGCCTCATAATATAAATCAGAAAAATTATTTTTTCCACCTTTTATAGAGGCTGTTTTCCACTCCGAGGATATCGAGGGTCTTGCCGACGACGAAGTCCACCATGTCGTCGACCGTCTCGGGGTGGGTGTAGAAGGCAGGCATGGCCGGCAGTATCACGGCGCCCATCCTTGAAAGCTTCAGCATGTTCTCAAGGTGGATGGAGCTTAACGGGGTCTCCCTCGGGACGAGTACCAGCGTGCCCCGCTCTTTAAGGACGCAGTCCGCGGCCCTCTCTATGAGGTTTCCCGAAATGCCCGCGGCAATCCTGGCCAGAGTCCCCATCGAGCACGGGCATACGACCATCGCCCGCTTGAGCGCGGAGCCGCTGGCTATCGAGGCCGTAAGGTCATCGGAGGCGTGGAGTCTGAGGGTGCCGGCGGCGGTCTTTGCCCCGCCCTTTTTGGCGCGCGCGCCCCCGCCCCTCTTTTTAATATACGCCTTGAGCGCGGCGCCGTCTTTTCCCGCGCACTCTATCCCGAGCTCTTCCTTGAGCAGAAGAAATCCTGAAGGGGAGATGACGAGTTCGACATCTCCCCCCCTCTTTAAAAGCTCCACGGTCAGGCTGAGGCCATAGACGGCCCCGCTTGCCCCTGTAATGGCTACCACATATGCCGACAAGACACTCTCCGGAGTTGCGCGGATTTTTACGGAATGAAAAAAACCCCGGGGTTTTCGGCCCCGGGGCCGCCTTATTTGAGTTTAAGCACCACATATATGGTGTTGTTGCCCCTGAGTATCAGCAACAGCACCACGTCTTTCTTCTCGGTGGCCGATATCGCCCTCTCGTAGTCCTTCATGCTCTTTACGGGTTTACGGTCCACCTCTTTTACCACGTCCCCCCTCCTAAGCCCCGCGGAGCCGGCCGGGCTGTCTGGCTTCACGGCGCTCACTATCAGGCCCTCGGGGTCCTTGAGGCCGAGCCTCTTGGCGATCTCAGGGGTTATCGGCTGAACGGAGAACCCGAGCCTTTCGTCCGGGGCCAGCTCTTTCTCCTCCGAGGGCTTCTCCCTGACGCCTTCCTCGGCCTTGGTGCCGACCTTTATGAGGAAGGACTTCTCTTTGCCGTCCCTTATCACCTTGACCTCGACGGTCTTGCCGGGAGGGGTCGAGGCTACGGTCCGCGGAAGGTCGCTAAGATCGGTTATCGTCTTCCCGTTGAAGCCCACGACGATGTCGCCGGCCTTGAGTCCCGCCTTCTCGGCGGGGTCTCCCGGCGTAACCGACGAGATGAGCACTCCGTTCGGCTCCTTGAGGCCGAACGACAGGGCGAGCTCGGGGGTGAGCTCCTGGATGCTTACGCCTATCCAGCCCCTCGTGACGCTGCCCTTCTCCTTGAGCTGGGAGAGGACTTCCTTGACCATGTTAATGGGTGTAGCGAAACCTATGCCCTGGCCCCCGGCTATGATCGCGGTATTTATCCCGACGACCTCGCCGTTCATGTTAAAGAGCGGTCCGCCGGAGTTGCCGGGGTTGATCGAGGCGTCGGTCTGTATGAAGTTGTCGTAGGGGCCCGCGCCTATGACTCTCCCCTTCTGGCTCACGATACCCGCCGTTACGGTGCCGCCGAGCCCGAATGGGTTGCCGATGGCAAGCGCCCACTCGCCTATCTCGAGGTTGTCGGAGTCCCCGATGACGGCCTCGGGAAGCTCGGAGTCAGGGGTTATCTTTATAAGGGCGATATCGAGCTTCTGGTCCTGCCCGACCACCGACGCCTTGTAGTCCTTCTTGTCCGCCGAGAGCGTGACCATTATCTCTGTGGCGTTCTCTATGACATGGTAGTTCGTGAGGATGTAGCCTTCCTTGTTTATGATGAAGCCCGAACCCAGGGACTGTCTTTTCAGGTCCTTATGCGGTTCGTTGAAGAACTTATCGAGGTCGTCGCCGAAGAACTCGTCGAACGGCCCCTTGAACTCCGGAAACGGCACCGCCTGCCTCTCCTTCAACACCTGGGTCGTGGAGATGTTGACCACAAGGGGCGAGAGGTTTTTGGCCAGGTCCACGAAGTTATGCGGGGCCTGGTCGGAGCGCGCCTTCGCGGACGAGCCTTCCTTCCAGAACTGCTCCGCGCCGGTGGGGTTTGCCATGTCGAGCCTGATCGTCAACGCGACCCCGGCGAGTATCGAGATCAGCGCCACCAGGAGCACCGTCTTCATGCCGAAACCTTTTTTTCTCTTATCCATGTCGACTCCGTTAAAGGTCTGAAGTAGTTACAGGGCGCCTAAAAAACCCTTTGTTTTTAACGCTCTGAAAACCCGGGTTTTTAAGTACGGGGAGGGTTCATTTAAAATTTTCCGCCATAAATGGCGTAGAATTTTGATGGTACGGAAAAATCATTTATATTTGCCACTCCTTGACCCGCCGCTTTAGCGGCGGGATTGCGGAGTGGCATACCCATTCAACGCAGGCCCCTTAAGAGACGGTCTTCACATACCAGAGCTGCAGTTCACGGAGCACGTCTTCGAAGAGTTTCGTTTCATTCTCGGTAAGGTTGCCCCTGGTCTTTTCCTTAAGAAGCACCATAAGGTCTATCGTCTGTTTGGCTACGGCGGGCTCCTTTTCCGTCTTCTTCGTCATCGGGTTCTCCACCACCCCGAGGTTCATAAGGACGGATGAGGAGAGTGAAAGGATAAAAGTGGAAAAATCGAGCGGCGGGAGGTCCTGTGTTTTGACCCCGCCCTCTTTCTTCGTCTCTTCGCTGTTTTTTAAGGTGTCGCTGCCCTTTTCTTCCATCCTGAGTGGTTCCTTTCCTGGATATTTTATTTTTAACGTTCTGAAAACTCCGGGGTTTTAACCAGGGTTCATTATCTCCGGAGCCGGCTGCCGCGCGGTCTTTGAGGGGCCCTTCTATCGGATACGCCGCGCGTGGGCCGCTAAAGAGGCTTTTTCCGTATTTTAAAGGACCTGCACCTTTATGGCCTTTACCTTCGCCTCTTCGTACTTCGGCACGGTTATCTTCAAGACCCCGTCTTTGAGGGACGCCTTTATGTCGTTCCTGTCTATTAAGTACGGCAGGTTGAAGACCCTCTGGAAGGTGCCGTAGAACCTCTCCATCCTGTGGTAGTTCTCTTCGTTGAGGTTCTTTTCGAGTTTGCGCTCGCCCCTGAGCGTTATCGTGGAGTCCTTCACCTCTATATCGACGCTCTTCATGTCGATACCCGGGAGCTCGGCCTTGAGGATGATCAACTCTTCGGTCTCGTAGATGTCTACCGGCGGAAACCACGCGCCGCCTCCGGCGCCGCCCTTGTACTTCATAAGGGCCTCGTCGAAGATCCGGCTCATCCTGTCCTGAAGGAACAAGAGGTCTTTGAACGGATCCCATTTCGTGAGCGCCAAGAGACTAACCTCCGTATGGAGTCTTTAATCGGACAATTCCCCGCAACTTGCCCCACCCTACCCGCTTCCCGTTGCAACGGAAGAGCGGAACGGGAGCCCGGCCCTCGCAATCGAGGGAGGGGTACTGGCGTACGGCTAATTAAAGTTTCAGTAGCTACCCCGCAACTTGCGGCGGGGTGGTTCATCGGACTGCCGAAAAAGCGCCTTTCGGCCAAGAGGCCGCGGCCGGGAAGAACCCTGCCGGACCGGTTTAAAATTCTCCGCCATGAATGGCGGAGAATTTTGATGGTACGGAAAAATCATTTATATTTGCCCGCCTTGGCCCGCCGCTAAAGCGGCGGGATTGCGGCTGGCACACCCATTCAGTATCCTATTAAATGTATTGTAAAATCAAGCTTTTGTCAAGACCCGTCCCGCATCCTTTCTGAAGCTTAGACGGCCGTCGGCGAAGTCGACTGAAACGGTATCGTTCTCGGCGAACTCGCCTTCGAGGAACTTAACGGCGAGCGGGTCGTGGACCTCTTTCTGCAGAAGCCTCTTCAGTGACCGGGCGCCGTATACGGGGTCGTACCCGGTGGAGGCAAGGTACTCCCTGGCCGCCTCCGTGAGGGTGACCCCGATATTCTTCTCCCTCAAGAGCTTTCCGAGGTTATTGAGCTGGATATCGACTATGCTCGCCATGTGCTCCCTCGTGAGCGGATGGAATATGATGATGTCGTCTATCCTGTTTAAGAACTCGGGCTTGAATGTCGCCCTTAGCGTATCCGAGACACGGGTCCTTATCTCCTGATAGTCCTTCTCGCCAAGCTCGGTTATGTACTGGCTCCCGACATTCGAGGTCATTATGATGACCGTGTTCTTGAAGTCCACGGTCCTGCCGTGCCCGTCGGTCAGCCTCCCGTCGTCGAGTATCTGCAAAAGGAGGTTGAAGACCTCCGGGTGAGCCTTCTCTATCTCGTCAAAGAGTATGACGGAGTAGGGCCTTCTCCTTACGGCCTCCGTTAGGTACCCGCCCTCTTCGTAGCCGACATAGCCCGGAGGGGCCCCGATGAGCCGCGCTATGGAGTGCTTCTCCATGAACTCGCTCATGTCTATGCGGACCATCGCGCGCTCGTCGTCGAATAGGAACTCGGCCAGGGCCCTGGCGGTCTCGGTCTTTCCAACGCCCGTGGGGCCGAGGAATATGAACGAGCCTATCGGGCGGTTTATGTCCTGAAAGCCCGCCCGCGCCCTTCTGACGGCGTTGGCGACGGCCTTAAGGGCCGCGTCCTGCCCGACGACCCTCTTTTTAAGCCCTTCCTCCATCTTTATGAGCTTCGCCCTTTCGCCTTCGAGCATCCGGGACACCGGGATCCCGGTCCAGCGCGAGACTATCCCGGCGATGTCCTCGCCGTCGACCTCCTCCTTGAGCATCCTGTTGTCTCCCTGGAACTCCTGAAGGGCCTTCTGGTCGGCCTCGTATCTCTTCTGCAGCTCCGAGAGCCTGCCGTACTTGAGCTCGGCGGCCTTTCCGAGCTCGCCCTGCCTCTCGGCCAGAGAGGCGGCCACCTTCACCTCTTCCATCTCCTTGTTGGTAGCCCTTATGCGGCTTATTATCTCCTTCTCCCTCTGCCAGTGGAGCTTCAGTCCGGCGCTCTTCTCCTTGAGCTCCGCCAATTCCTTCTCAATCTTTTCGCGCCTCTCGACAGAGGCCTTGTCGGTCTCTTTTTTTAGCGCCTGGTTCTCTATCTCAAGCTGTATCACGCGCCTTTCCAACTCGTCTATCTCTGTGGGCATCGAGTCTATCTCGATACGGAGCCTGCTGGCGGCCTCGTCAATCAAATCTATGGCCTTGTCCGGCAGGAACCTGTCGGCGATGTACCTGTTGGAAAGCGTGGCGGCGGCCACTATAGCCGAGTCCGCTATCCGGACCCCGTGGTGGACCTCGTACCTTTCCTTCAATCCCCTCAGTATCGCTATCGTATGCTCCACCGACGGCTCGCCGACGACGACGGGCTGGAACCTTCTCTCTAAAGCCGCGTCCTTCTCGATACGCTTCCTGTACTCGTCAAGGGTCGTTGCCCCCACGCACCGGAGCTCCCCTCTGGCAAGCGCCGGCTTTAACATGTTGGAGGCGTCCATCGCCCCCTCGGCGGCCCCGGCCCCCACAAGCGTGTGGAGCTCGTCTATGAAGAGCACTACCTCTCCCTCGGCCTCGGTGATCTCCCGCATCAGGGCCTTTAACCTGTCCTCGAACTCGCCCCTGTACTTGGTCCCGGCGATAAGAGCGCCGAGGTCAAGGGCCAGTAGCCTCTTGTTCTTCAACGACTCGGGCACATCCCCGCTGACTATCCTCTGGGCGAGCCCCTCCACTATGGCGGTCTTCCCGACCCCGGCCTCGCCTATCAGAACGGGGTTGTTCTTGGTCCTCCTTGAAAGCACCTGTATGACCCTTCTGATCTCGTCGTCCCTGCCTATTACCGGGTCGAGCCTGTTCTGGCGCGCAAGCTCCACAAGGTCGCGCGTGAACTTGGTGATCGCCTGGTACTTCTCCTCGGGCGACTGGTCGGTTACCCTCTGTGTGCCCCTCACGGCAGCCGTCGCCTTTAAGACCGTATCGCGAGTGACGCCCTGCGAGGCAAGGATACGCGCGGACTCCCCGCCCTTCTCAGATACTATCGCTATCAGGAGGTGCTCCACCGATACGAACTCGTCTTTAAGCTCCCCGGCCTCCTTGAAGGCGGCGTCAAGGACCGTTTTAAGCCTCTGGGATATATAGACCTCCGTCCCCGTTCCATAGACCCTGGGGACCTTCTTCAACGCGTCTTCTATCTGGCCCTTAAGAAGTCCGGTATTCACCCCTATCCTCTGGAGTATCGGGACGACAATCCCGCCTTCCTGGGTTATTAGGGCCAACAGAAGGTGCTCAACAGTGACCTCCTGCTGCTCAAACCCCTCGGCCTTCCTCTGCGCGTCCTGCAACGCCTCCTGCGACTTTATCGTAAACCTGTCAAGCCTCATAAAGAGTCTCCTTTTTTAAAGAACAGCCCGTAAAGCACGCCGGGAAGGGCTTCCTGGGGGGAACTTTCTGTAGAAAGTTCCCCCCAGACCCCCTTCAAAGACTTTTAGCTCTTCCCCGAGGATACCCCCCTATCTATGTCTCACCGGGGGTATCCTCGGGGAACTAAAAATTTTTGGAGAGAGTTTGAGAGGACCTTTTTATAAAAAGGTCCTCTCAAGAGGCCTCTCGGCGGCCTTTTACATAGCCGTTCATTAATAATGTAGGTCTGACGCGGGGTTTTGTCAAGGTTTGGGATGAAACGGCCCTATTGCCTTTTAGTTTCAGATAATATATAAATAAATCAATGATAGAGGAATTACTGAGTATCGGTGAGACAGAGGCTTCGGTTAAGCTTCAGGGGATGGGTTTTGCCGACGGCAAGGGGGCGTTGAAGAACCTCAAACTCCTCTCGGAGACCCCTTTTTCCTCTCATCTTGAGAGCGTTGTCGAAGGTGCGCTTCTCTCGCCTTCGCCCGACGGAGCGCTCAATAACCTTGAGACCATCGCCTCGGGTCTTTCAGGGTCGGCCATAACCGCGCTTATGGCCGACCCTTTGAACATCGAACGGCTCCTCACGGTCTGTGGCTCCTCGCCTTTCCTCTCCAACATACTTACGAGGGACGCCGCGCTTTTTCACTGGCTCTTCTCCGGAGGGCTTTTCGAGACCAAGGACTACCCGGTCTTCAGGGAAGAGCTCCGTGTAAGAACCGATAGCATCGCCGACCTTGACGCGATGGCAAAGGCCCTCAGGGTATACAAGCAGAAAGAGTACTTGAGGATAGGCACACGGGACCTGGTCGGCCTCACGAACGTCGAAGAGGTGACGATGGAGCTCTCTGACCTTGCCGGGGCCTCTCTGGACTGTGCGCTCGAGTTTTCGCTAAAGCACCATAAAGGCCTCTACGGCTCTCCCTTCTATAAAGACGAGGACGGAGAGGCCCGGGAAGCCGGGGTTGCCGTCATGGGGCTCGGAAAGCTCGGGGGCAGAGAGCTCAACTTCTCATCCGACATAGACATCATCTACATATACTCGACAGAGAAGGGCGAGACCTCAGGGGCGCCGGGCAAGCCGGAAACAAGCTTAAGCCTCCATGCCTTTTTCGTCAAGGTCTCGACGATGACCGGCAAGCTCATCTCAAGCGTCACCGGGGACGGGTTTGTCTTCAGGGTGGACCTGAACCTGAGGCCCGAGGGCAAGAGCGGGGAGATGGCCAACTCCCTACAGAGCGCCGAGGCGTATTACGAGTCGTGGGGCCAGTCCTGGGAGAGGGCCGCGATGATCAAGGCCCGGCCCGTGGCCGGAGACCTATCTCTCGGGGAAGAGTTCCTCTCGATGATCCGCCCCTTTGTCTTCAGACGCTATCTCGACTTTACCGCCATCGAAGAGGTAAAGACGATGAAGGAGAAGATAGACCTGAGTCTTCTCCGCAGGAACCCCGACGCGATAGACGTAAAGCTCGGGGCGGGCGGGATCAGGGAGATAGAGTTCTTCTGCCAGGCCCTTCAACTGATACACGCCGGGAAAAACCCTGAGGTCCGCGAGAGGAACACCTTGAACGCGATAGGGAAGCTCAAGCTCAAGGGCTTCATAAAAGAGTCTGAAGCGGCCGTGCTCAGGGAAGGCTATGTCTTTTTAAGGAACCTCGAGCACAGGATACAGATTGTCGAAGGGAGGCAGACCCAGATGATCCCGCCGCGTCCGGCCGAGCTTGAGAGGCTTGCGCGGATGATGGGCTTCAGGGACATCGAAGGAAGAA
>JACRCJ010000056.1 GCA_016219075.1 Deltaproteobacteria bacterium
GAGGCCTTCTCCCTGGCTACGGCATGGTCCCCCCCTCCTATGAGTATCGGGAGCATGACGTTTTCAAGCGCCGTAAACTCAGGCAGGAGGTGGTGGAACTGGAAGACGAAGCCGATTGATCTGTTCCTGAACGACGCGAGTTTTTTGTTGTCGTATCCGAATATCCGCTCGCTTCCGTAAAGCACCTCTCCGGAGGTGGGGCGGTCCAGCGCCCCGAGTATGTTAAGGAGCGTCGATTTTCCCGCCCCCGAGGCGCCGACTACCGCGACGGTAGCGCCCTTGCCTATCGTAAGGTCTATGCCCTTCAAGACCTCGACCCTCTTGTGCGCGTTGCCGTAGGTCTTGTAAAGGCCTTTTATGGTGATAAAGTCCATCAGGTTTCCTGTTGCGTTGAGGCGTTTTGGGCTCTCCGTTACGCCTTATTCGTACCTGAGCCCCTCGACGGGGTCAAACCTCGATGCCTGCCACGAGGGATACAGCGTGGCGAGAAAGCTTATGCTTATCGATATCACCACGATCGTCGCCACCACCACGGGGTCCACCTTCGACGGGAACTTGTCGATGTAGTAGACGCTCGGGGGGAGCACCTTGAAATGAAAAGACCTCTCTATGAACGAGACGATCTGCTCCAGGTTCAGGGCCGTCACCAGGCCCAGGACCGTTCCTAAGAAGGTGCCCACCAGCCCTATGATGACGCCCTCTATCATGAATATCTTCATTATGGAGCCGGATGTGGCCCCGAGGCTCTTGAGTATCGCTATGTCCTTGCCCTTCTCCATGACGACCATGATGAGGGTGCTGATGATGTTGAGCGCCGCGACGAGTATTATGAGCGTCAGTATGATGAACATCGCGACCTTCTCGAGCCTCAGGGCCGAAAACAGGTTCCTGTTCATCTCCATCCATGTCCGCGTCCAGTAGTTGCCCTTGAGCGCCAGCATTATCCCGTCGGCTACCTTGTCGGCCTGGTATATGTCCTCTATCTTTACCTCCACTCCGGAGACGGTGTCGCCGAGCCTGAAGAACTTCTGCGCGTTCCCGATGGAGATGAAGGCGAGGTTCGAGTCGTACTCGTACATGCCGAGCTCAAAGAGGCCGACGACCTTGAAGGCCGCGAGCCTTGGCACCGGCCCCGCCGGGGTCATCGTCCCCATCGGCGAGATGACATTGACGGTGTCGCCGACCTCGGCGGCGATGTTCCTGGCGAGCTCTTTTCCGAGAACTATCCCGGGGAGTTTTCCCGGAGCGGACCCGGCCGGTTCCGCGAAGGGCGTTTCGATGCCCTCAAGGGAGCCTTCCTTTATGCGGGTCGGAAGCACCGTGACCTCTCCGACGGACCTCGAGTCCACGCCGCGTATGACCGCGCCTATGACCCCGCCGCTTGAGGATATCATCGCCTGGTTGTAGGTAAAAGGCGTTGATCCCGTGACTCCTTCCACCTGTTTTACCTTCTCCGAGACCTCCGCGTACTCCCTCATCCCTTTGCCGAGCGAGGTAACCACGACATTGGCGTTCACCCCGAGGATCTTGTCCTTGAGGTTGTCCTCGAAGCCGTTCATGACCGAAAGGACTATTATGAGGGCCGTTACGCCCACGGTTATGCCGAGGACCGAGATGAAAGAGATGACCGAGATGAAGGTCTGCTTCCTCTTCGCCTTCAGGTAACGGAGCCCTATGAAAAATTCGTAAGACATATCTTTTTTAGCGGGCCGCTCTTTTGACGGCGCGCGCGCCCCCCGCGGACTCATGCCCCGGGAGGGTATATTTTACCGTTATAAGAATGAAACCAAAACGCGGCAAACTCGGAGGTATCCACTGGCGCGTGAATCAAAAGCCGCCCGAAAGCCGGACTTCAGTACATTATACGCCGCAGAAAATTAAGTGCTGGCGCACGGCGGGTTAAAAACCTGCCGCGGTGAAGATTAAAAACGGCGCCGTCAAACCCTCATTTTTTAAGCTGGGGGAAGAGTATGACGTCTCTTATCGACGGGGAGTCGGTCAGGAGCATCACGAGCCTGTCGATCCCGATCCCTTCTCCGGCGGTCGGGGGCATCCCGTACTCAAGCGCCTTCACGTAGTCCTCGTCCATCTCGTGGGCCTCGGTGTCCCCGGCGGCCTTTTCCCTGAGCTGGTCTTCGAACCGTTCCTTCTGGTCGAGCGGGTCGTTGAGCTCTGAAAAGGCGTTGGCTATCTCTTTGCCGTCAACGAGGAGCTCGAACCTGTCCACAAGCGTCGGGTCCAGTTCGTTCTTTCTCGACAGGGGCGAGACATCGAGCGGGTATTGCGTTACGAAAGTAGGCTGAACGAACATCGGCTCAGCCGTGTTCTCGAATATCTCGAGTATCACCTTGCCGTGGCTGAAGCCCTCGGGGATCGTGAGCCCAAGCTCCTTCGAGAAGGCGAGGGCCTTTGCCTTGTCGGTGAATATCTCTTCGGTGGCGTTGGAGAACTTCAGGACCGCGTCCCTGACCGTTATCCGGGTCCAGGGCGGCGTGAAGTCGAGCCCGGTTCCCTGGTATGCTATCTTTTTCGTGCCGTGGATGTGCTCGACAAGAGAGCTCACCATGGCTTCTGTCAGGTCCATCAGGTCCTCGTAAGTGGCGTAAGCCTGGTAGAACTCAAGCATCGTGAACTCCGGGTTGTGCCTTGTGGAGATGCCCTCGTTCCTGAAGTTCCTGTTTATCTCGAATACGCGCTCGAAACCGCCGACGATGAGCCTTTTGAGATAAAGCTCCGGGGCGATCCTCATGTAAAGCTCCATCCCCAGGGCGTTGTGGAAGGTCTTGAAGGGCTTTGCGGCCGCGCCTCCGGGTATGGGCTGGAGCATCGGAGTCTCGACCTCCATGAACTCCCTTGCCGCGAGAAAATCCCTGATGAACTTTACGATCTTCGTCCTCTTTAAAAACACGTCCTTGACCTCGGGGTTTACCATGAGGTCGAGGTAGCGCTGTCTGTAGCGCGCCTCGACATCCGTCAGGCCGTGCCATTTTTCCGGGAGCGGGTGGAGGCCCTTTGCAAGAAGCCTGAGTTTTTTCGCCTCTATCGTAAGCTCGTTCGTCCGGGTCCTGAAGAGCGTCCCTTCCACCCCGATGATGTCTCCGAGATCGCATGCCTTGTAGAGAGCGTAGGCCTCATCTCCGAGGATGTCCTTTTTCATGTAGGCCTGGAGCTTTCCCCCTCTGTCATGGACCTGTATGAAAGACGCCTTGCCGAAGTCCCTGACGGCCATTATGCGGCCGGCGACCGATACGGTGACGGGCTTTGCCTCAAGGTCTTCCCTGGATGAACCTGA